>JADLDG010000005.1 GCA_020846775.1 Nitrospirota bacterium | reverse complement strand
CTCATTCGTTCTCTATTGTTGCTTGCCTTGAGCGTTATAACCCCGCTTGCCGCAGTTGCTTCAGACAATGGCTTGCCTGTTGATCATTCCAAGTTTGAGAACAGACCACGTCTCCCTGACTTTACTGAAGGCGATTGCCCTAACAATCCTCGCAGCCTTGATCAAATTAATGGCAATCTCTATCGCCATACAACTGGCGCAGGACTCGCCGTTCACAGCGGCTTCGTGCTGGTCACTAAAGAGGGCGCTTTGGTAATTGACCCTGCCATGACCTGCACCGCGGGATGGCTTCGCGATGAGATCAAAAAGCGCTTCAACGTTCAGGTCAAATATGTCATCTACACCCACGCTCACGCCGACCATATTAGTGGTGGGCAAATATTCCAGAGCGAAGGTGCAATTGTTGTTGCCAATCAGCGCGCCGTCGAGCCAATTGTTGGGGAGAAGATACCAACAGCACTGCCAGATCGAACGTTCGATACGGACATGACAATCACACTTGGAGGCGAAACCGTATTGCTTCACCGGGTCGCGCCGAGCCATTCGGACAGCATGACCATGGTGCTTTTTCCCAAGTACAAGGCCCTGCAGTGCACCGACGTGTGCGAAAGCAAGTCAATGCCATACAACGACTTCTTGGACTTTTACTACCCCGGGTGGATAGAGACACTTGACTGGGTGGCCAAGCAAGACGTTGAGATTATCGACGTTGGCCACTACAGCCCCGCAATAAAGGCAGACGAGGCGGCATTGCGCAATTATATGGTGGACCTTCACCAGCAAGTCCTGGATCTAGTGCGAGCCGGCCAGTCATGGGATCAGCTCTATCGCAACGTGAAATTCAGTGATGAAACAATACACTGGATCGGGTTTGACACCATGAAGACTCTAAACATCATGGGCATGTATCGGTGGGTCTCAAACCACCGGAGGGGCGAGTGGTAAGTCCGCAACCGGGTTTGAGCTGCAAGTTTGAGCGGCTGCGTTGCAGCGGCGTTGCAAGGGTCGGACCGAACTAACTATATGAATTTACGCAGTAAAATCGAAACAGATGCCCTAATTTATGGCTTAGAGCAGTCATTTTAGGGATAAAATCACACGGATAATAAATTGATACAAGAGCAACAGGATCAAATGTTGCGAAAAAAACTAATGATACTTAGGAACTTAGAGAGTCTCCCCCCTCCTTACAATGCCAATTTTACCACTGAAAATAGTGTTCTAAGGGCTGAATACACCTATTATAGGAATGCTTATCGTAAATATCAATAGGTTAGCGTGGTCCGACCCTGGACCCCCGACCTGGACCCCCGACTAACCGGACCACTGACCCCCGCTGCCATTAGAACAATCTGTGCCCTTTGGACTAATCGCGCAGGAAAACGCTTTCCACGTGACCACATATCTATCGTGGCCCGTTCCTCCGGTGATAAAACAATCGGCGCCGCTCATCTGCTCATGCATGACAGTATATGTAATTCTTCTATTATGTAAGGCTATTTATGACGCACTACACTAGCATCTAACAACGCCATCAACGCGGACAGTGAAAAGCTGTGCGCCTTCGTCGCCCCACTTTTCACTGCCGGTTATGGCGAACGTTAGGGACATAGCTAAACAAACCCAAAAATGTTATTATTAAGGCATCTATAAAGAAAGGAGATAAACAGTGCGTATAAGCGATATTCCTGAAATCACAAAATTAAACACGCCGGAAAAGATCCTGTTGGTTGAGGATCTGTGGGACAACATTGCTTCGGATGAGTCTGTCGTACCTGTCCCCCAGAGCCATATGGATGAGTTGGACAAAAGGCTCAAAAGATATGAACTGGGTCCTGGCAACCTTTTATCTCTTGAGGAACTTCGGACAAGAATAGAAGGGACGAAATGACATACACCCTGCGTTTCCTTCCCGAAGTCGCGGAAGATGTCATTGGTGGTTATGTATGGTATGAAAGGAAGTCGCCGAGCCTCGGAGAGGAATTCCTTCGGGTGTTTTATGCCTGTGCTGGTGAGATTCCACGCAATCCAGTGCTTTACCCAAAGGTGCACGGCGAATTTCGGCGTCGTCTGCTTCGGAGATTTCCCTACGCTGTTTACTTCAGGATAGAAGACGACACGATTATTGTGTTTGGGGTCTTCCATTGTGCCCGCGACCCCCTCACCGTCGAAGCAAAACTCCGGGATCGAAATGCACCAAAGCCACCCTAACAAGGCGCTCCATCTGACGTGCGCCCCTGCGGGCACACTCGCAGGTGAGCTTAGTTCGTTAATCCATAAAATAGAGGAAATTTAATGGCAAAAAAGAATGAATCAATTCTCGACCTGCTGGTTCTGTTTCCGTGGTGGGTTAGTGTTGCGTTATCTGGCATTTCATATCTGATTCTCAAATACTTCATACCCTCAATAGAAATTCAGCAAAAGGGGCTGTCACAAATGACATATATGCTTTTCAAAGGGCTGGCTAATGCCGCGCCCTTGATTGCTCCGATAATTGCACTATTATTGTTAATTCCTGCTCCTATTTCGGTAATTAATTCTTGGCGGAAGCGTAAACTCTTGGATAAGCAGGAATCCATTGATACCGTTCGTAATTTAAACTGGAAGGAATTTGAGGAATTAGTCGGGGAGGCTTACCGGCGCCAAGGATATACCGTATATGAAAATACCAGTGCTGGTCCTGATGGCGGCATTGATTTGACATTGAAGAAGAATGGCGAACTGATTCTTGTTCAATGTAAGCAGTGGCGAAATATCAAGGTAGGTGTTGATAAAGTTCGCGAGTTATACGGCATTCAAATTTCTCAAAATGCAAACAAGTCAATTTTAATGACTTCTGGTTTCTTTACTCAAGAAGCAAAGAATTTCGCAGCAAACAAACCCATTGACATGGTCGAAGGCTCTCAACTGTTGGAGTTTATTAGAAACGTTCAGCGCGATCGTAAAGCTTCGCTGCTTGTTTCAAAGGCGTCTGTTATTTGTCCAGAATGCGGCAGTGAAATGGTTTTAAGAACTGCAAAGAAGGGCTCAAATGTTGGTCAAAAATTCTGGGGTTGTTCAAAGTTTCCTAATTGTCGTGCAATAAAACCATATGAGGGTTAACAAGCAAATCCAGCGAGTGGCGAATAACGCCATCCACTGGATTCAGTCGTTATGCAGCCATATGAAATTGAGTAAACCAAGAGGATAAATAGTGTCAGCGACTATTTTTAATTTCGACATGTATTCTGCAGTGAAGGAATTAATCAGGTTGGGGGGAGGTCACGTAATAACATCCGGAGACGAGGTGCTGGGGAGCATGCCGTTACCAATAGCCGGCTTGTTATCGAACAAATCTCTTGAGGATGTTGTGAAAGAAGAAGAACGGCTTCTCGCTATTGCCCGGGGGCTTGGAGTAATGCCTCTGTCACCTTTCATTAAGCTCTCGTTTCTTGCACTTCCGGTAATCCCGGAACTGAAGATAACAGACAAAGGTCTTGTTGATGTTAATAAATTCGAAATTGTAGGAATCGAACCATGAGGCAATATTACTATTAGTCGCTATTATTATTCTTGCGAGAGTTAAGCCATTTTAAACAAAAGCCACCCGAAGGCGGCTTTTGTCCTTATGCTTAGAACTTCCACGTATAGCGAACATATAAATCATCATCAACCTGTTTACGCGTTTCACCAACGAGTGTTTCTAAATCCTGACGCTGACGGATACGTGCTTCTATGCTGTTACGTTTATCAACTGCCCATTTATAACGCAATTCAACTAAAGAGTTATTGTTGCGAATATCCGGTGATATCAACCAACCTGCACCGGCATTTGCGTAGACAAGTCCTAAACTATGTTTAGGTACAATATCAATAAAGTTAAATGTCAGTTGCCATGCAAGGCCATCTGCATCACCACTTGTGCCAGTATTTGCTGCAACACGTGTCTGGGTATTTACAGCATACCCCGCTTCTGTACCCAACATAAATTTTGTGCCTGATGTGCCTAAAGGCCATTCCATCGCTGCTCGTCCAACTATTGTGATGTAATCTTTACGTTGGTTACATGAACCGCCATCAGTGCATAAAGCATCTGGTAAATAAGTGATATCAACTCCACGCTGTACAAAAGCACCTGCTTTTTTACGATTTTCTAATGCCCAAAATGCGCTCGCACGACTTGCCGATGAAGAAAAATCAAGCGGTGAACGACGGACTTCGGTTGCACCCGTTGAGTAATTATATTGAAGGATAAAATGATGAGCCCAGTCACCCGCCACTTTTATTTTGGCATAAACACCATCTGTCCAGGTAATATCCGTATTTGGACTATCATTTCGATCCAATGATTTTTTTGCTACCCCATCTAATTCCATCTTGGTTTGAAAACGACCAAATATCACATCCAGATTATCTTTTATATACCTGGCATTGATTTCATCTAGTGTTGCATCCCCCGCCCGTAGACCATCACCCGAAGGGATTTCGCTGAAAATTTTTATCTCCGCGTCTGGATGATTATTTTCCAGAAAAGTTCTTCCGGCAGCTCTGAGTTTAAATTTCCAGCTTTCGCTCGCTGTATATTCACCACCAATACGTAGCCGCACCCGGCCTTCATCTCTGGAGCTATTTACACCATCACGCGCATCTTTTTTATTCGAAAAATAACCTGTTCGGAAATCACCAGACCAAGTTAGATCCGATGCGGCAGATACAAGCCCCGAATGAGCAAGCACAATAAAACTGACAAGGGGCAAACTACCTTTAAGTAAGTACAAAGAAAATTTTCTCATATTTAATTCCGTATTATTAAAATTTTAGCAGAATAAGATTCAAAAACTAATGGTATAAAATTATCAAAACAGCGTTCTTCAGTTAACAATATTTATTGTGAAAAAACTTAAACATACAATCGAATAAAATAATGCTAATCTAAATAAGAATCATTTACAACTGGAAAAGTAAGCGTCTAAATAACCGCCCCACTCAGAAAAGACCACAGAGCATTTGGCATGGCATGAGGGGCATAAAGAACCGGTCTTGCAGGAGAAGGCCGGAAGGATACCTGTGAGTCTTATTCAACAGCTCGTGGTAAATTGAGGAGGATAGCTATATGAGTTGATGCGATGCCACGAGGAGTTGCACAAACAACAGGGCATCACCAGGCAGCAAGTGCACATAGTTAACGGCACTTTCATGATCAGAACAGGGTTATTCTTACCGGTAGTGTCCCTCTTGCTGTGAAAATTAAAAAGGCGTATCCTGTTAGTAACCAAAAAAAAGACCTTTGAGAGGGCCAAAACCAAGGAGGGACACGCCTATGAAGAATGAATGTACACCATTCGAGGCGCTCCTTTGTCTAAGAGTGCTGTCTCCAGGGTTGTGGGACGGCTCAAGCGTGTTATTGACGAATGGTGAAAGCACAGCCTTGGTGAGTAGAGAATTATTTTTCTCTACCTGGATGCGATCGCATTTCGTGTTCGGATTTCACGGAAGGTAGTATCTGCTCAAGGGTACTGAACCGGCATCAGGTCCCGGAGAATGATAGATTTCCGCTTATAGGTATAGGAAAAGATCATATATGCGTTTCCCAAGATGTAATATTCAAAGCTTGGATAAAGGATTTTACTGTCAATGTATAGGTTGTGATGCTATTGCAGAAGGTGGGCAATGTGTGCTTGTTCAGGAGTCAGAGGGGGTATATCGCTATGATGGCGCTACACCTCATGGCGGTAGTTTTGCATATCTTTATTTTACAGACGCCGCTGGTAATATATTGCCGAAGGATAAGGCAACCTATGTTGAAATCAGGGAAATGGAAGAGAATGGACATATCCTGTATATAGAATTCGGGATTATAGATGATATGGGTTTTACCATTAAAAAATATGTCTGAGGAAGAAATAAAAGATATTACAATCATCGGTGCAGGTCCCTCTGGCCTTTTTGCCGCTTTCCAGGCAGGGATGTATGAGGAGTCGGTTCGTATCATTGACAGTATATCAGAACCTGGCGGCCAGCTATCAGCTCTTTATCCGGAAAAATATATTTTTGATGCCCCCGGGTTTCCGAAAATAACAGCAAAAGATCTGGTAAAGAATCTGTTCAATCAGGCAGATCAATTCTCTCCGGAGTTACGTCTTAACGAAAAAGCATTAGAGATTGTTAACTCCGCGGATGTATTCCATGTTAAAACTGACAAAGGCCTGTATCTCACAAAGACTGTTATTATAGCGGCCGGGTTTGGTGCATTTAAGCCGAGAACACTTGGGCTGCCGGACATTGAAAGATTTGAGGGAAGAGGTGTTTATTATTTTGTCAGGGGAAAAAACTTATTTAAAGGAAAAGATGTTGTTATTGTAGGAGGGGGGGATTCAGCCATTGACTGGGCTCTTAACCTTATTGATACTGCGGGAGAGATAACCCTTGTCCATCGTAAGGAGACGTTCAGGGCGCATCCTGATTCGGTTCGAAGGATTACTGAGTATTCAAAAACAGGACGTATAAAGATTCTTACCCCTTATGAGGTAAAGAGTGTTACAGGCACTGAATATCCGAAAGAAGTAATCATCACAGACTTGACGGGAAAAGAAGTGTTTATAAAAGCTAATCACATACTGCTTCTGTTAGGTTTTACATCTGATCTTGGACCCATAGAGAATTGGGGGGTAGATATAGAAGACAGTCGGATAAAAGTGGATATAAATATGGAGACTAACCGTAAAGGTATTTTTGCTGTTGGAGATATTGCAAACTATCCTGGTAAATTAAAGCTGATTCTTACAGGATTTTCAGATGCTGCTCAGGCGGTTCGAAGAAGTGTCCCATACGTAAGGCCAAGAGGCAAGATGAGGGATATACACAGTACTTCTCTGAAGGTGTTTGACAAGCAATCATAATCTGCCACAGGTGTTCAGAATTCAGCAGTTCTAATATATGGCATTTAGCCCTGGTATACCCCCTCTTATCCCTGCAATTCCAGCAAAACGTATCTTGAGTGCCGGAAGCATTGATTAACGGAATAATGCGCTGTTCTCCTGGATGACAACCTCCTCGTTGTGTTCTTCGTCCTTTGCGCCGTAGACGAGCGTCACGATGCCCTTGTCCAACTCTTGCTTTAAGAGCCGGATTTGCTCGTTGTTGCCTTTTAGTTCGGCGAGATACCTTTCCTTGAACTCTTCCCATTTGCTCTGATCGTGGCCAAACCATTTCCTGAGTTTCGTGCCGGGGGCAATATCTATTGACCACAGATCAATGTTTGCTTTTTCCTTTGTTAAACCGCGCGGCCAGAGCCGGTCCACGAGGATACGTCGGCCGTCATGCTTATCCGGCTGTTCATATACCCTTTTAATCCTGATTTTCATGGTTTACTCTTAAGCCGTCATCAGTAGCCTGAAAACTCTTCCGTACGGATATTGTCATCATCGACTCCCGCTTCGCTCAGTAATTTACGCATCGCATTCACCATCGCTGGCGGGCCGTCGAGGTAGTAGATGGGGAGCGTCAAATCATCAATGTATTTCAGGATCATGGTCTTGTTGATAAACCCGGTTTCCCCATGCCACTTGCGGCTGGATTCTTCCATCCGCGTCATCGTGCCTACAAAGGTATAGTCCGGATTTGTCTTGTGGGATTTCATCATCTCGTCCAGAAACGCCGCATCTTCCGGCCTGCGATTGGAATAAAAGACGAAGATTTGGCGCGGAACATTGTCGTGAACAGCTTGAAGGACAATGCTTCTCACAGGCGTAACGCCAATACCGCCGGTGAGGAAAACGGCTGGAATGCTCATCTTGTTGTGGAGCGTGAACGAGCCATGAGGAGCATCCAGAGTGACTTCCGTGCCTGGCTCCATGGTTTTTAATACCCGTTTGAACGCAGTGTCACGCATCCGTGTTGCGAACATGAGATCGTCTTCGTAAGGGGCGCTCGTCATAGAAAACGTTCGTGTGCCGCCTTCGGCGTCAGTTTCTGCGGGGTTGATCAGGGTGCAGTCCGCGGATTGGCCAGCTTTGTAGGCAAACCCCTCCGGCTTTTCAAAATGAAACGCCATCGTTCCATCAGCGATTTCCCGTTTGTATTTTAATTTGACTTTGTAGATTGGCATATGCAATTCTCCGTACTGTCGTTTAGAAAATAACACACACAAAAACGCCACGCGCAGTGGCTCGAACGTTCGAGTTCAGGCCGCGCGGCCCGTTAAGTCCGTCGCGCCTGCAATGAGTTGTCAGGCCGCGTTGCACGCGGTGTCATTTGTCTTAGTGTGGAACCGTTGCCCCTTCTGGGTAATGCCCAGATGCCGGATTCATTGCAGTCTCGTACATCCCCTCGACATAATGAATGTACGACACCTCCTGTTCAGTTTGCCCGTGATGCATCGGTTCTTTGGCGAACTCCACGTATTCCACCTTGTTCGCTTTTTTCGCTGCCGCTAAGAGCTTCTCCAACGCGGCGACAATCGATTTGTGCTCCTCAAGATCTTGCAAACAGGAAAATGGAAATGTTGAGTCTTAGTCTACTCTCCAAAACAGGAGACGTCAAGGTTAGGCAAATATATTCAAAAGCAAACACGTCACAAGTCATGTTGACATAATGATGAAATAAAAATAATTTGTAATATTTCTTTGTTTTTTCTAAAATAACCATGAGATGAAAAAAAGTAATTTCCTTTCATCTATCATTTAAAAAAGAAAAGAGGGCTTTGAGTATGAACGCTGACGAGCATGTAATCGCTGACGAAAATAATTTCCTGAAGGTTAAAAAACGCCAGATCAGTGACGAACAAATCCGCAAATTCGAGGGATATGCCGCCGAGATATTCGCCGCACTGGGGCTGAATTTGAATACCGCCGCCACAGAGGAAACGCCCCGCCGTTTTATCAAGGCTCTTATCGAGTCGACTGAGGGTTATGACGGCGACGCAAAATTAGTCAAGGTGTTTGAAACCGAGTGCCGCGGCGGGCCTGATTGTCGCCTGAGTCAGATAATCGAAGGCCCGATTAGCTTTTTCGCTCTCTGCGAACATCACTGCCTGCCGTTTTACGGCGTGGTCTATGTCGGCTATATCTCACATGAACATATTATCGGTCTTTCCAAACTCACGCGTCTGGTGCATCTTTTTTCGCGTCGTTTTGAGGTACAGGAACGAATCGGTCAACAGATCGCTGACACCCTCAACCAACTTCTTCTTCCTCACGGGGTCGCCGTGTACATTGAGGCGCATCACTTATGCGTCGAGATGCGCGGCGTTAAAGAAATATCTTCCATTAGCCGCACGATGTTTTGGCGTGGAAATTATGATGGCGATTCAGCGCTGCGAGCGGAATTTCTGGCGGCATGCGGAAAGAAACAATGATAGTATAACGCGAGGACTTTGATGACGGCATTGCAAAACTCAAAACGAACCTATTTGATCACCGGCGCAGCCAATCGGATCGGCCGGGAATTAGCACGATATCTCGCTCATCAAGCCGCCGCCGTAGTTATTCATTACCGCTCGTCTCAATCAGCTGCTGAAGAATTGGCCAAAGAAATCCGCGACAACGGAACCACGACCTTTACGATTGCCGCAAACCTTGAATCCCCTGCTGAGGCGCAAAATCTGCTCAAGCGAGTATGGGACATAGCAGGGCCGATCGATGTGCTCATTAACAATGCCTCAATTTTTGAAACCGGCGGCCTTACTGAAATTTCAATGGAAGACATCCAGCGCAACATGATGACCAATGCCTTCGCACCGTTTCTGCTTTCCCGTTCATTTGCCAGCTTGAACAAACATCGTGCGTCGGCCGTGCTGCCGGTGATCATTAATTTTCTTGATTCACGTATTACCGATTACGACCGTCAGCACGCCGCGTATCATCTGGCCAAGCGCACACTCTTTGCACTGACAAAAATGATGGCGCTCGAATTTGCCCCTAATGTCCGCGTCAATGCTGTTGCACCGGGTCTGATACTGCCTCCGGCCGGTAAAGATCGGGCTTATCTTGAGCAGCTTAAATCCACCAATCCGCTCAACAACATCGGTAATGTCGGCCAGATCACGGCCGCCGTCCGCTTTCTGATAGATAACGAATTTGTCACCGGCCAGGTCATTTATGTCGATGGCGGCAGACACCTTATTGGCAATACGTACGGATGAAGATTTATGGATAGAGAAAAGTTCGACAAAATTTGTATTACTGATCTGCTGCTTCGATGCGTTATCGGCCTAAACGACTGGGAGCGCACGCAAAAACAGGATGTGCTCATTAACATCACTCTTTATGCCGATTTGAGACTTCCCTGTCAAAACGACCGCATTAATGATTCCATTGACTACAAAGAAATAAAAAAGCAGATAGTCACAACAGTGGAAAGCTCAAGTTTCTATCTTGTCGAGCGGCTGGCAGGCAGCATCGCTCAGATTTGTCTTACCCACCCAGTCGTCAAGGCCGTAACTATACGAGTTGAGAAACCCGGCGCACTGCGATACGCAAAAAGCGTCGGAATCGAAATTTTCAGGATGCGCAGCGATGACTGAAATATTGCATACCGGGCCTGTGGCCGATGCCTTTATTGCCGTTGGCTCAAATATCGATCCGAAGGACAATATTTGCCGCGCCTTGACTATGCTCAGCACACAAATGCCGATTGCCGCCATTTCTAATTTCTACAAGACCGTCGCCGTCAGCGCCTCTGCGCAGCCTTATTTTCTAAATGGCGTTGTCAGAATTAAAACCGATCATCAACCGCACGAAATAAAATTTGATATCCTGCGAAAAATTGAAGTACGCCTTGGCCGCGTGCGTTCTGACGATAAATTCGCACCGCGAACTATCGACCTCGACCTCATTCTGTACGGGACATCAGTAATTAATGAGCCCGGCCTTCGCCTGCCAGATCCGTCAATTTACACCTATTCGTTTGTGGCTGTTCCGTTTTTAGAGCTTGCACCTGACATTGTCATGCCGGATACCGGCAAGCTGCTTTCAACTGAACCTGTAACAAAACTTAAAATCGCCCTGCACCTTGAAAGCGAATTCACCGATATGCTTCGCCGCCTCATTTTGCGTTGACAGGCCACTCACTGAATAAAAATGCTGATACTTAATGGAAAATAAAGATACAAAAAATGCACTATGAAGAAACCTGTAATATTTACCATCGGCCATTCTACTCATCCTATCGGTGAATTTGTGGAGCTGTTACAGGCACATGGTATTAAAGAGATCATTGACGTAAGGTCAATACCAAAGTCGCGCCATAACCCTCAGTTCAATTCAGAGACGCTCAAAGAATCATTACAACGGGCGCACATACGGTATAAGCATGTACAAAAACTCGGAGGGCTACGCCACTCAACGAAAGATTCGTTAAATCTCGGTTGGCGCAACGCCTCATTTAGAGGATTCGCCGATTACATGGCAACGCCTGAATTCTCAGAAGGTCTGGAAGCCCTTATAAAGACCGCTAGTTTGAGAGAAACAACTATCATGTGCGCCGAAGCCGTGCCGTGGCGATGCCACCGCTCGCTTATTGCCGACGCACTCACGAAAAGAGGGTGGACAGTGAAAGACATCATGAGCCGCACCTCCGCCACAAAGCACCGCCTGACGCCTTTTTTGAAAGTAAAGAAAGGGCAGATCATATATCCCGGGCCTGAAACATGATCCGCTATAGATACAAGAAGCCGGGAATACTTTTCGTGGGTATTAATCCTCATCCCGGATCGTTCAATCGTCGAGTGCCGTTTTCCAACAATAAGCTCTTTTGGTACCTCCTCTCGGACGCCGGTCTCATTAAGGAGAAAAGAGACGAATTGCGCGACGACAAGACATTGGAACGTGTCTACAAAGAAAAATTTAATACGGTATATGAGCTTGGATTCGTGAACATTATTGATAGACCGACGCGAGATATAACAGGGATTAAGAAGCACGAGGAGTTGCCCGGCCGTAAAAAGATTTCTCGTATTATAAAAGCTGAGATGCCGAAGGTGGTCTGCTTCATCGGCAAAGTCACGTATGAAAAGTACGCCGGATCAAAGGATTTCTCTTTTGGCTGGCAAGAAAATATAAGCGCGTCAAAAGTTTTTGTCATGCATTTCCCTTTACGCGGCGAAGCCATTATTAGAGTCCGAGAATTGCAAGAGATTAAGCGAACTATCCAAAGTCTATGATATTGAAAAGACCAATGGATTGAAGCCATACAGATACCTCAGATATCTCTTTGAACGGCTGCCTGTGGTTACGAGTGACTCAGATTACAAGGCACTGCTGCCTCAGTACGCAGATCGTGAACTCATCATCAATATGAAATTCTGAGGGATGCGCTTAATTAGACGCTTACAGTTGATATAGTCGAAGGCTCTCAGTCGTTATGCAGTCATATGAAATTGAGTAAACCAAGAAGATAAATAGTGTCAGGGAGGATGTCAAAGATCCCTTAGCCCTTCTTCACGAACTCTTCATACCGCAAAACCTCATTCTTATTCCCCACTATCAATGGAACCCGGTGGTGCAGATGTTCCGGCTTTATGTCCAGTATCCTTTGAGTCCCAGTGGTTGCATATCCTCCGGCCTGTTCAGCGACAAATGCAATCGGTGATGCCTCAAACAGTAACCTGAGTTTTCCCTCCGGATTTTTCGGGTCTTTTTTGTAATCAGCAGGATACAGGAATATCCCGCCGTATATAAGGTTTCTGTGAAAGTCTGATACGAGAGAGCCAATATATCGTGAAGTGTACGGACGGTTTGTAGGTTTATCCACCTCCTTCAGAGATTCTATATATTTTTTTGTGCCGTTGTCCCAGTAATTAAAGTTACCTTCATTTACACTATATATTTTGCAAGGCTCCGGCATCTGAATGTTCTCGTGAGAAAGGATAAACTCACCGACAGTCGGATCTAATGTAAATCCATGGACACCTGTCCCTGTAGTGTATACCAGCATAGTTGATGACCCATAAATGACATAGCCGGCACAGGCCTGTTGTGTCCCCTTCTGAAGGCAGTCTTCTTCTGCCCCTTTATGTCCTTTACTTATTTTACGATGTATTGAGAATATCGTTCCGATACTTACATTGGCGCCTATATTGGAAGATCCATCAAGGGGGTCCATGTTGATGGCGTATTTACCCACCAGAAACTCATCATGGATTTCAACAATATTCTCATTTTCCTCTGAGGCAATTGCGCAGACCTTACCGCTGTTTGTCAATATATTAATCAGGAGTTCGTTAGCATAGGTATCCATCTTTTGTACAACCTCGCCCTGAATATTGACATCTCCTGTAGGGCCTATGACGTTGACCAGACCAGCCATGTTGACCTGTTTTGAGATCATCTTTGCAGCCAGTGCTATATCATAAAGTAGTCCGGAAAACCCGCCCGATGCCTCAGGATATTTACGCTGCTGTTCAAGTATATGCCGTTCTATGGTCTTTAGTTTCATGGCATGACCTCCCTGTGAGTAGATTTACTGGATGGTAACAAAGCGGGATGTGCTTGTCAAATTAAAGACACAGTATTCGTCAGTCTGAATCGGTTGACAGCCATATTACTATTCCATATAATTCCCTCAAAGGAAAGGATATAAATATGAAAACAATATTTATAAGTGAAATTACGAATATAAAAGATGGCGACCAGGTTGAAGACATCTTTCTTGTAAAAGTTAAACAGCAGCTTCTGAGAAAAGACGGGAGGCCTTATCTTATGCTCAAGGTGTGCGACAGGACCGGTATTATAGATGGTAAAGTCTGGGACAATGTTGAAGAATTGACCGGCAGATTTGCTGCAGATGATATTGTAATGATAAAAGGGGTTATGAGCAGTTATAAGGGTACAAAGGAGATCAACATAAAGGCTGTAGAGAAGATTGCAGACGAGGTGGTTGATCTGAGTGATTTTATTGCAGTGTCAGAATATGATTTTGATGCACTCGAGAAAAGGTTATTAGCAGTAATAGGAAATCTCAAGAATCCTTTCTTAAAGAAACTGCTGACACTCTTTTATGAAGATAAAGAATTCATGGGGTTGTTCAGGACGGCTCCGGCAGCCAAGGAGATTCACCACGCTTTCCTGGGGGGACTCCTTGAACACTCACTCGAGATTGTTGACCTGTGCAAGGATATGAAGAATCATTATGATGAGATAGACCTGGATCTTCTCGTTACCGGGGCAATCTTACATGATGTCGGTAAGGTTCGGGAGTTAAAGTTCAATAGAAGCCTTGATTATACTGACGAAGGAAGGCTTGTTGGACATATAATGATAGGGGTAGAGATGGTGGATGAGAGGATCCGCTTAATCAGAGACTTTCCAGTCAAACTTGCCATGCTCTTAAGGCACCTCATAGTCAGTCATCAGGGGACATATGAGTGGGGTTCGCCGAAGGTACCTCAGACCCTGGAGGCGATCATACTCCATAATCTGGATGATTTGAGCGCCAAGGTCAATGTTTTTCGCAAAGCTGTCCTGACAGACACGGGCGAGGGAGATTTTACCAGTTACAACAAACCCCTTGACAGGTACCTGTATAAAAGCGGAAATACAGAGTGAACAGACCTTGTTGAAGCATCTGCCCAATCTTATAAGTTTCATAAGGATACTTTTAATCCCGGTATTTGTATCTTTGCTGATCCGGGGTCATAACATGTATGCGCTTGGTGTCCTGGCGGCAGCAGGTATTTCCGATGCCCTGGATGGGTTTATTGCACGAACATGGGGTTTTAAAACAAGGATAGGGGAATATCTTGACCCTATTGCGGATAAGCTCCTTTTCTTTGCCTCGTTTGTCACCCTTGCAGCGTTAAAAATGATACCAGTATGGGTTTCAATAGTTATTGTGGGAAGGGATGTTTTAATAGGTATTACTTTGCTGGTACTGATGGGGTTTATTGATATAAGTAAATATCATATAAGGCCATCTGTTTTAGGAAAGGCATCTACAGTTCTGCAGGTGCTGACAATTTTGACAGTCTTGTCAGGAATAAAAGGATATGTCCTCTATAGCTTTTTAGTCGTTACAGTTGCTGCTACCGCTTTATCCGGATTACATTATATATACAGGGAGATTAGAACTTTTTATAGTTAGTTCATGCTTATCTTGTCTTTCAAGGATTAGATGATATAATAACACATGAAAGTGACTGGAAAATCGAAAGTCTTTGGAATTATTGGACGGCCTGTCAGCCATAGCCTCTCACCTGTATTACATAATGCCGCATTTGAGTTTCTGGGACTTGATTGTTGCTATGTCCCGTTTCCTGTTGATGCAGGACACTTAGAGACAGCTATTAGCGCCATTCGAGCCTTGCATATCGCCGGACTTAATGTAACTATTCCATATAAGGAAAGTGTAATATCTTGTCTTTCAGAATTGTCAGAAGAGGCAAAGATGATAGGGGCAGTTAATACAATTACAGTTTCCGGTGACAGACTTGTAGGTCATAACACGGATGGACAAGGTTTTATTGCTTCCCTTAATGAATGCGGACAGTCTGTTAATGGCCGCTCAATCCTGATTATAGGCGCCGGCGGTGCAGCAAGGGCTGTAGCTTTTTCTCTGGCAAGAGGAGGAGCCGGTTCCATTCTTATTGCTAACAGGACTATCAGCAAGGGAAAGTCCCTTAAAGAGCAGATTGGTAAATACTTTTCTTCAATTAATCTTGACGTTAAAGGAATGGACCCTGAAGATTTACGAGGCGTAATAAACAGCGTTGACATGGTAGTAAATACAACTTCTATAGGGCTAATGAAGGAAGATCCCTCTCCCGTACCCAGAGAATTCCTTCATAGAGATCTTTTTGTCTGCGACCTAATTTATAATCCTCCTGATACCGAATTAATAAGATATGCAAAGGAGTTGTGCAGCGGGTATATGAATGGTTCAGGAATGTTGATTTTTCAGGGAGCAGCCTCCTTTAAATTATGGACCGGTATTGAGCCGCCAGTTCATGTCATGAGACAAGTATTGCAAGACGCACTTCATCAGAGTTTATCTTCAAGCAGATCTTAAAGTGAGCTTATTGTTGGTAGGTTTATTAAGAAACTGCTGACTGATTGCTTTTGCGTGCAGTTGACTATTGGAGAACAAGTGATAATCAGCAAAATAGGAAAGATGCTTGTCAATGAAAGTCTTATTACAGAAGAACAACTCGAAAAGGCCCTTGCATTTCAACAAAAAGAAGGCGGGCGTCTTGGCAGCATTTTAGTTAAGCTCGATTATATTCCGGAACAAACACTCCTGCATTTCCTGAGTAAACAATATGGTGTGCAGTCCGTTGACCTCACAAAGATTGAAATAGACGCTTCAGTCACTAAACTGATCCCTCCAGAGGTGGTTCAAAAGTATAATGTTATACCAATTCGCCGTGTAGGGGCTGTCCTGACTGTGGCCATGATGGATCCTTCTAATGTTTTTGCAATTGATGACATTAAGTTTATGACAGGTTATGACATCGAGGTTGTTGTTTCTTCTGAGAGTGTCATCAAGGCCACAATGGCTAAAATGTATGATACGAGCTCAATGAACCTCCAGCAGGTACTGAAGAGCATGGACGGCGGCGATGACAGTTTGGACATAGTAGAGGCTGATGCAGAGGAAAAGGTTGATTTAAGAGAGCTGAAGGAGGCCGTTGATGAGGCTCCGGTTGTCAAACTGGTAAATTTGATTTTATCAGACGCAATAAAAAAGGGCGCAAGTGATATCCATATTGAGGCGTATGAAAAGAAGTTCCGTGTCCGTTACCGTATTGACGGAGTTCTTTATGAAGTAATGAATCCTCCAATGAAGCTAAGGGCGGCCCTGACATCGAGGCTGAAGATCATGGCGGAGCTTGATATTGCAGAAAGGCGTCTCCCGCAGGATGGGAGGATAAAGCTGAAGATGAAAGACAAGGAGATTGACCTGCGTGTAAGTACACTTCCCTGTCTTTTTGGTGAGAAGGTAGTAATGAGGATTCTCGACAAGGGCGCTCTGAGTCTTGATCTTAAAAAAATGGGCTGGGAGCAGCAGGCGCTTGATGACCTTATGAAGGCCATTCATTCCCCATTTGGTATGGTGCTTGTTACCGGTCCCACTGGAAGCGGAAAGAGTACAACACTTTATGCTGCCCTTCAGCAGATAAATGAAGTCGGCATCAATATCATGACAGCAGAAGACCCCGTAGAATATAACCTTTTTGGGGTAAATCAGGTTCAGATGAAAGAGGAAATAGGGTTGAATTTTGCAGCGGCCCTCAGGTCTTTCTTAAGACAGGACCCGGATGTAGTACTCGTTGGAGAGATAAGAGATTATGAGACAGCTGAAATAGCTGTCAAGGCCGCACTTACAGGACATCTTGTTTTGAGCACACTTCACACTAACGACGCACCGAGTACAATTACCAGGCTCCTGAATATGGGGATAGAACCGTTTCTTGTTGCCTCTTCTTTATTATTGATAATAGCCCAGAGGCTGGTGAGGCGTATATGTAAAGAGTGCAGGGAGGAAGAAAAGATGACCCCGGCTATCCTATTGGATTTAGGAATAAACCAGCAGGAAGTTGAGTCAATTATCACATACAAGGGGAAAGGTTGTCCTGCATGTAATAACACAGGGTATAAAGGACGTGTTGCATTATATGAGGTTTTGACAGTTAATGATGAGATTAAGGAGTTGATTCTGCAGGGTGCATCAGCAGCAGAAGTTAAGAAGAAGGCAGTAGATTCAGGTATGAAGACACTCAGGATGAGCGGGCTGACAAAGCTTAAAGAGGGCGTGACAACGGTAGAAGAAATACTGAGAACTACATTCGGATAGTAATTATGACGATAGCGTAACAGCAGATACTCATTGCAAGGAGGTGGAATATGAGTGCAAATTTGTATGAGCTGCTTCAGCTTACCATTCAGCGGGGGGGGTCGGATCTGCATATAACAACCGGTTCGCCGCCGCAAATGAGGGTTAATGGGAGGTTGACTCCTGTAGGCAATAATGAGCTAACTGCATCTGATACTAAGCAGATGTGCTATAGCATACTGACGGAATCCCAGAAACACCGTTTTGAGGAAGAAAACGAGCTTGATCTTTCATTTGGTATTAAGGGTCTTAGCAGATTCAGGGCAAATATATTTGTCCAGAGGGGTGCAGTGGCTGCAGCTATCCGGTCTATTCCATTTCATATAAGATCATTTGAAGAGCTGGGTCTTCCTCAAGTTATTAAAGATCTCGTAAGGAAACCACGTGGTCTTATTCTTGTTACGGGCCCTACCGGCAGTGGGAAATCTACCACTCTGGCTACTATGATTGATATGATTAATGCCGAGCGTGAAGAACATATAGTCACAATAGAAGATCCGATTGAGTTTATACATGCCCACAAGAAGTGTGTAGTAAATCAGAGAGAAGTTCATGCTGATACCAAGTCATTTAAGAATGCATTGAAATATATTTTGAGGCAGGACCCTGATATTGTACTGATCGGTGAGATGAGAGACCTTGAGACCATAGAGGCTGCGCTGACAATATCAGAGACAGGACATCTTACTTTTGCCACACTGCACACCAATTCCTGTGCTCAGACTATGAACAGAATAATTGATGTGTTCCCCCCCCATCAGCAGCCGCAGATAAGGGCTCAGCTTTCCTTTGTCCTTGAGGGTGTTATTTCACAGCAATTACTGCCGAAAAAGGGTGGTATGGGGCGTGCTCTTTGTCTGGAGGTTATGGTCCCTAATCCGGCTATCAGAAACCTTATAAGAGAAGACAAGGTTCATCAGATCTACTCAATCATGCAAACAGGTCAAAACAAGTATGGAATGCAAACAATGAACCAATCCCTTAATGACCTTTTTTTACGCGGAGTTATCACTAAAGACGATGCGTTAGGTCGTTCGAATCTGCCGGAAGAGTTGCTGGCAATGATCAATAGGGGAGGTGTTGGTGCAGGAGGTGTAAGATAATGGAAACGTATGTGTGGAGCGGCAGGAGCAGAGAGGGACAAAGGCAGAAGGGAGAATTAACTGCCCAAAATAAGGATGAAGTAATTTCTATAATGCGCAAACAGAATATAATGGTTACTTCTGTTGCAAAACGTGCCAGGAAATTCAGTATTAATTTACCTTTTCAATCTAAGGCCTCTGACAGGGATATAGCATTGTTTACCCGTCAGTTTGCCACAATGATAGATGCAGGTTTACCACTTGTACAGTGCCTGGACATCTTGTCCAAACAGGCTGATAATAAAGCCTTTGCCTCAATTATTAACGAGATAAGGCAGGATGTGGAGGCCGGCTCTACATATGCAGATTCTCTTAAGAAGCATCCGGAAGTTTTTGGTGACTTGTACGCGAATATGGTCGCCGCAGGGGAGGTTGGCGGTATACTGGATACGATATTAAACAGGCTTTCCAAATACATAGAAAAGAATATAAAGCTTAAACGCCAGGTAAAGGCCGCCCTGTTTTATCCCTCCACAATTGTAGCCGTTGCCTTTATCGTAATCATAGTATTGCTTGTCTATGTTATACCTATCTTTGCCAAAATGTTTACAGATTTTGGAGGGACCCTACCGGTGCCGACTCAATTGGTAATTGGTGCAAGTAATTTCATGCGTGCTAATATTCTTATTATCATAGGGATATTGGCCGCTGCAATCTTCGGTGTACGTAAATATTACAAGACCCAAAAAGGTAGAATGGTAATAGACTCTATGGTTTTGAAATTACCTGTATTTGGCATGCTTGCAAGGAAGATCTCGGTTGCAACGTTTACCAGAACGCTTGGCACACTGATAAGCAGTGGAGTGCCTATATTGGACGGCCTTGACATTGTTGCAAAGACATCTGGAAATAAGGTGGTTGAAAAGGCAATCTACGCTACAAGGCAGAGCATAAGTGAGGGGAAAACCCTTTCTGAGCCCCTTGAAGCAAGCAAAGTGTTTCCACCTATGGTTGTACAGATGATAGCTGTAGGTGAGACAACAGGGGCATTGGATGCTATGTTGTCAAAGATCGCAGATTTTTATGATGAAGAAGTTGATTCAACGGTAGGAATCCTGACATCTCTTCTTGAACCCATTTTGATGATTTTTCTTGGTGTGGTTATAGGATTCATAGTTGTAGCCATGTATCTGCCAATATTCAAGTTAGCGGGGACTATAGGATAATGGAAGGTAGTAATAAGCCGGGTTAGATTTGGAAGAACTGGGGAAAAAGCTTATAAGCTTAATGGTTGTAAGGGTTGTTTTTGTGACCCTTTTTCTGGGCTCTTTCCTATTCCTTGGTATTAGATTCAAGGAAGGCCCGTTTTTAATCCCAGCCTTTTACTCCCTCATAGCAATTACATATTTCTTCACAATAATCTATGCAATCCTTTATAAATTAATCAGCCACAGAGTATCTGCCTACATACAGATCTTCAGTGACATAATCCTTGTGACAGCACTCGTTTCAGCAACAGAGGGAGTTGAAAGCCCCTTTGTATTCTTATATCTCATCTCAATCATACCGGCATCAATATTACTTTATCGCAGAGGCGCCCTTTTGGCGGCCGCTGCAGCGAGCATCTCGTACGGGGTGATTGTAAATGCTCAGTTTTATGAATTGTTTCCATTCCTGACAGGCACGGCGCTTCCTGGAAAAACATTATTCTATGTGTTGTCACTCCACATTGCCGCATTCTTCGCAGTTGCATATCTTGGCAGCAGTGCAGTCGAAACACTCAGGAGGATGAAGGAGGAGCTCAGGGCTAAAGACAGCAACATCGAGGAACTCCAGGCATTTAATGTAAATGTTGCCCAATGCATGAGTACGGGGCTGCTTACTACAGACGGACAGGGCAGGATTACGGCGTTCAACCGGGCTGCAGAGGAAATAACAGGCCTTAAGTGGGATGATGTGCGGGGGAAAGGGTTCCTCGAGATTTTACCGGTAAAGGAAATTGAAGATATTCTAAGCAGTGTGAAACAGATTCTCCCGATTTACCGTTTTGAAAGTGAAGTTAACAAAGGACATGATTCCCGGATAATACTGGGTATGAATGTCTCTCACCTCCTGGATGAAAGTGGCAAAAGCCACGGTTTGATAGTTATTTTTCAGGACCTGACTAAGGTCAAAGAGATGGAAAAGGAAGTTAAAGACAGGGAGAAGATGGCCATGATAGGTGAGGTTGCAGCAGGTATGGCACATGAAATAAGGAACCCGCTTGCATCCCTCAGCGGTTCAATGCAGATATTGAAGGAAGAGTTATCCCTGGAGGGTGAAAATGCTTACCTCATGGAGATTGCCCTCAGGGAAATGGACAGGCTTAATATGACAATTACAGAATTTCTTACATATGCCAAGCCAAACCAGCCTCAAAAGAAACTTATGGATATTAATGACCTGCTGCTTGATACAATAAAATTATTGAAGAACAGCGATATCTACAGGAGTGCGAAAAATTACACACGTGAAGAATTTAAAGAAAAGAATCTCATGTTGTCTGTTGACCCGCATCAAATGTCACAGGTATTCTGGAACCTTGCTATAAATGCAGTCCAGGCAATGCCTGATGGTGGAGTGTTAACTATCAGCTCAGGGATGAGCGGTGATAAGGGAGATGTTAAAAACTCAAGATCGGGAAAGTGGGCTGAGATAGTGTTTAAGGATACAGGTCAGGGCATTGATGACGGTATCCTGGATAAGGTATTCGTACCATTTTTTACAACAAAGGAAAATGGTTCGGGGCTTGGTTTGTCTATTGTACACAGGATAATTGAAGAGCATGACGGGTGGATACATGTTGACAGCAAACAAGGCATTGGGACGCAGTTTACAATATACCTGCCAGTGGGGTAATATAGAGGCAATTAGACATTATTGGCATCAATTGCATGCTGCTTGAAATAGCTCGGAGGTATTGATTGGGTAAGATTCTTGTTGTTGATGATGAACGGGGTATGAGGGAGTTTCTTACAATAATGCTGCAGAAAGAAGGTCATGATGTGGCCTCTGCATCGAATGGCAAGGAGGCTGTTAGTTTAATAGGTCAGCAGACATTTGATATTGTTATTACTGATCTGAAGATGCCGCAGCTTGACGGGATTGGTGTATTGAGAACCGTTAAAGAGAGCGCCCCTGAGACAGTTGTTATAATGATTACGGCTTATGCTTCAGCAGAGACAGCTGTTGATGCCATGAAGCAGGGTGCGTATGATTATATAACAAAGCCGTTCAAGATTGAAGAGATTAAACTGATTGTAAGAAACGCAATTGAGAAAAGAAGATTAAGCGAAGAGAATCTAATCCTGAGAAGGAAGATTCAGGAGTGGACAACATCCGGCGTCATAGGAGGTATTGTCGGTAAAAGTCCTTCTATCGTAAATTTAATTCAACTGATTATCAAGATAGCTGACAGTCCCAGTAATGTGCTGATAACTGGCGAATCAGGGACAGGCAAGGAATTGGTTGCGAGGGCTATACATAATTATGGTCACAGAAAGGACCGCCCGTTCGTAGCCATAAACTGCAGTGCAATCCCTGAGGGACTTTTTGAAAGCGAGATGTTTGGACATGTTAAGGGTTCATTTACAGGTGCAATTGCAAATAAGGAGGGAATCTTTGAAACAGCTGATGGTGGAACGGTCTTTCTTGACGAGATTGGAGATATCCCCCCTAATTTTCAGGTAAAACTGCTGCGTGTCCTTGAAGACAAGTCAGTTAAACGTGTCGGGGGAGCACAGGAGGCAAAGATTGACGTAAGGATTGTTGCTGCAACTAACAGAGACCTTAAAAAGGCTGTCGCAGAGGGGAACTTCAGGGAAGATCTTTTCTACAGACTTGATGTGATTCCAGTTGAGATGCCTCCATTAAGGGAGAGGAAGGATGACATTCCACTGCTTACAGAGTATTTTATTTCAAAATACAGCCGTCTGGTTGGCCGGGATATTAAGGGGTTGACGCCGGAAGCAATGCAGAAAATGATTAACTTTCCATGGAAAGGCAATGTACGAGAGCTTGAAAACGTAATAGAACGGGCTGCGACACTGGGGGTAGGAACGATTATAGAAGAACAAACTATAGATGAATGCCTTCAACGGGGAATACCTTACAAAGTACCTGTTTCAACTGATATCCCTGCAGGTGGTCTTGATATGGAGGAATTCCTTATGGAGATAGAGAGGAATTTTCTCATTAAGGCGCTGAATATGGCAAAAGGTGTGAAAAAAGATGCTGCAGAACTGCTCCATCTTGATTTGAGATCATTTCGCTACAGGCTTGTCAAATATAATTTATCCAGGGATGAAGAGTGACTTCATCACCGGCATCAGTAAAGATTAAAACTCCAGCGAAGATAAATCTCCTGCTGCATATAAAGGGGAAAAGGTCGGACGGGTATCACGATATAGTTACAGTCATGCAGGCAGTAGACCTGTTTGATGAGCTTTTTATTGATGAGGCAGATCAACTTGAAATAATATGCAATTCTCCGGAGGTCCCATCAGATGAAAATAACCTGATTTATAAGGCGGCTGTGAAGCTCAGGGAGTTTACAAGGACAAATAAGGGCGCCAGGATAAATCTAAAAAAAAATATTCCTGTTGCAGCAGGGCTTGGAGGAGGCAGTAGTGACGCGGCTGCCGCAATATCAGGGTTGAACCTTTTGTGGGGTCTGGGGTTGTCGAAAGAAACGCTTCATAGCCTGGGCTGTGAAATTGGAAGCGACGTCCCGTTTTTTCTGGGAGGACCCACTGCAGCTGGATTTGGAAGGGGTGATGAACTTATTCATCTTTTGAATGAGACGGATTTCTGGTACTTGCTTGTCAACCCCGGGATTCTGATTTCTACTGCATGGGTATATAGTCATGTTGATACCACTTCTGAGAATGTCAGATGCGATATTTCTCCCCGGGAGATTGATAATTGGATTGGTCCCCTTGTGAATCCAAATTTAGAGTTGACAAAAGAGGAAGTCCATATTAAAATTTTTGTGCCTGATGGCTTTAGGCTTGATGGTAATAAAATCTGGTTGTTTCCTTATAACGACCTTGAGGGGGTGGTGATACGCAGATATCCTGTTATTAAGAAAATAAAAGACGAGATGGTTGCCAGTGGGGCAATTAATGCATTGATGTCTGGGAGTGGATCGTCAGTTTTCGGGATTTTCAGGGATAGAGAAAGCGTAGAGAGGGCCAGGCGTAATATGCAGCATTACGAATGGAGAACATGGATTGTTCAAGCCCTGCGAAGTTCCCCGTATCAGATTGTTTCATAATAATAGAGGAGGCGACCAACATGGAAGTTACAGAGGTTAAAGTTTTCCCGGTTAATGAAGAAAGATTAAAGGCATATGTAACGGTTACATTTGATGATGCTTTTATTGTCAGGGATGTGAAGGTTATAAATGGGAATACAGGTTTATTTGTAGCTATGCCAAGCCGTAAGAGGAAAGATGGTACTTTCCGGGATATCGCCCATCCGCTGAATAATGAAGCAAGGGAGATGATCGAAGGGGTAATATTAAAGGAATATGAGAAAGAATTAGGCAGGAATGTAATTCAGTAAACGTAATGGGGCGTCGACAAGCGGTAAGTCACGAGATTTTGGATCTCGCATCCGGAGGTTCGAATCCTCCCGCCCCAGCTTCAGATAAATACCAGGTTCTAACTCCTAAACACTGAAGCGGCACATTGTGTTTTTCGAGGACAATCAGCAGTTTGGGTATAAGTATTTTTGATTCATCATGTTTAGGGTTTAGAATTTAGTTTTTATTCAAGGGTATAATGATTGATCATGAAATGAAGATTTTTACCGGAAATTCTAACAGGGACCTTGCTCAGGAGATATGTAAATATTTACAGATAACTTTAGGTAAGGCCTCAGTTGGCACTTTCAGTGATGGTGAAATAAATGTGCAGTTAAATGAGAATGTACGGGGCAAAGACATCTTTGTCATTCAGACATTCTCAAATCCGGTTAACAGGCATCTGATGGAGTTGCTGATTATGATGGATGCCCTTAAAAGGGCCTCAGCATACAGGATAACTGCAGTTCTGCCCTATTATGGATATGCGAGGCAGGATAGAAAAGCTGAGCCAAGGGTTCCGATTACGGCGAAACTGATTGCTGATCTTATTACTGTTTCAGGCGCTGACAGGGTTCTTACTTTAGACCTGCATGTTGGTCAGATACAGGGTTTTTTCAACATACCAGTTGATAATATCTTTGCAACTCCGGTAATTCTGGAGTATTTGAAGAAATTAGACTTAAAGGACCTGGTGGTCGTATCACCGGATGCCGGCGGTGTGGAGAGGGCGAGGGCGATTGCAAAAAAACTGGACACATCTCTTGCTATTATAGATAAGAGGAGGGAGAAGGCTAATGTCTCGGAAGTAATGAACATAATAGGTGATGTAGAAGGCAGAGATGCACTATTGCTGGATGATATGATAGATACGGCAGGCACAATTACTCAGGGAGCAGGTGCATTGAAAAAGGCCGGGGCAAGGAAAGTCTTTGCTGCATGTACCCATCCTGTATTGTCAGGTTCAGCGATAGATCGTCTGAATGGATCAGTGATTGATGAAGTTATAGTAACGAATACTATTCCTCTCAACGGGAAAGACCTGTCCTGTAAAAAGATCACAACCTTATCAGTTGCACCTCTTCTGGGTGAGGCTATAAGAAATACCCACAATGAGACATCTGTAAGCTCTCTCTTTCTATAAACAGAAAAGAAATCTAAATACAACAACAATTAAGGAGGAGTTAGTATCATGGAAAGAATATCATTAAATGCAAATGTCAGGAGCGAAAGCGGAAAAGGCGCTGCAAGAAGCCTTAGAAGGAGCGGACGTATCCCTGCAGTTCTGTGTGGTAAAGGTGTGTCAACCAGTCTCAGTCTTGATCCTTCAAAGGTGAGGAAGCTGATAATGCTGGGACATGCTGAAAGTACACTCATTGATCTTAAACTTGAAGGCGCTGCTGATAAGTCTGACAAGATTGCCATATTAAGGGATTATCAAAAAGACCCTTTGACCGGAGAGCTTTTGCATGTAGATTTTTTTGAGGTTTCAATGGACGAAAAGATCAGGGTTACAGTGCCGATTGAACTGACAGGAAAGACCCCTTTAGGCGTTGTAGAGGGAGGTCTTCTCCAGCTCGTGAGCAGGGAGGTAGAGATAGAGTGCCTTCCATCATTGATTCCTGACAATATCCTTGCAGATGCCTCAGCTCTGATGGTTGGAGACAGCCTACATGTCAGTGATTTAAGTATACCTGATGGGATCAGGTTCGTTACTGAACCAGAGCATGTAATTCTAAATATAGCTGCACCTGTATCTCAGGAGAAGATGCAGGAACTACTGTCAGCACCTGCCCCTGGAGAGGCGGCAAAGGAGCCTGAGGTTATAAAGAAGCCTGTTAAGGAAGGTGAGAAGGCAGCTGAGAAGGAGGGCAAGGCCTGAAGTTGATTGTTGGACTTGGCAATCCTGGAGATAAATATAAGGATACAAGACATAATGCCGGTTTTCTTGTGATAGAAAAACTTGCTGCGTACCATTCAATTAAGATCAGAGAAGAAAGCAGTCTCTACATGTCGGGGAAAGGTAAGATAGCAGGTGAAGATGTAATGCTTGCGATGCCTGTAACATATATGAACAGAAGCGGTGATGGCGTTAGAGAGTTGATGAGATATTACAAACTGTTGCCATCAGACCTTATCCTTATATATGATGACATGGACCTTGATTCCGGTGATATCAGGATAAAGACACAAGGCGGAAGCGGCGGCCATAATGGGTGTTCATCTGTAATAGCTGCCATTGGTACGGAAGATTTTATAAGGATTCGGGTAGGGATAGGAAGGCCGGCAGGTAGAGTTGATGTGGTGGGATATGTCTTGTCAAGATTTTCCCGTCAAGAGGTTCCGCTTATTGAAACTGCAGTGGACAACGCAGTAGATGCAGTAAGGATGACCGTCGGGAATAATATTGTTGCGGCAATGAACAAATATAACTAATTTTTTTTCAAGAAAGGGGATGAGATGGAAAGACTGGTAGATTTTGCCTGGTTATTCGGAGCAGGAGGTTTGATTATTGCTGGATTCATATTCCTCTATATAAGCAGGCAGCCTGACGGCAATGATAAGATGCGCAGCATTGCAAACAAGATCCACGAAGGTGCTATGGCATATCTCAGGAGGCAATATACAATACTGGCCGTCTTCATTATTATTATATTCTTTGCACTTATGTATGGTCTTGGAATCCAGACTGCAATAGCATATGTTGGAGGAGCCATTTCATCCATGCTCGCAGGTTTTTTTGGGATGAACGCTGCGACCCGTGCTAATGTCAGGACGGCAAATGCAGCCAATTTATACAAGCCTAATTCTGCCAGGGCACTCTTTATTGCCTTTGCAGGCGGTTCAGTCATGGGGTTGTGTGTAGCGAGTATAGGTGTGCTTGGCATAGGGATATTATACTATTTATACGGACATGACCTCTCGACTATATCTGCAGTCAGCGGTTATGCGATGGGGGCAAGTTCTATAGCCCTTTTTGCCCGTGTAGGCGGCGGTATCTATACAAAGACCGCCGATGTCGGTGCAGACCTCGTCGGCAAGGTTGAGGCGGGTATTCCCGAGGATGACCCGCGAAACCCTGCCGTTATTGCAGATAATGTCGGCGACAACGTGGGTGATGTAGCAGGCATGGGAGCCGACCTGTTTGAGTCTTATGTCGGAGCAGTTATTGCCACAATAGCGCTTGCTACAACCTCTTCATCCATACTTAGCACCGGAATGTTAACTACTTACATGGCATTTCCAATTGCAGTAATAATAGTCGGCCTTATTTCATCTCTACTTGGAATAGGTTCAATGCTGATACTGGAGAAGTTAAGTCCTGCTGCAGCGCTCAGGTATGCTACATTCATTGCAGCCGGGATTTTCCTGGTTCTGGCATATTTTATGACTCAGTCTATCGGTGTTGATATGGGAGTCTTCTGGGCTATTGCTGTCGGGTGTATAGTAGGTATTTCTATTGGTCTTATAACTGAATGGTATACAGCCGGGTCACCGGTCGCAAAGACCGCAAATGCCTCGAACACAGGCGCTGCAACCAATATTATTACCGGACTTGCAATAGGCATGGAGAGTGTTGCCCTTCCAATGATTGCAATTATAATAGGTATCTATTTATCAAATTATTTTGCTGGTCTGTACGGCATAAGTATAGCAGCAGTAGGCATGCTTGCAACTATCGGGATTACCATGTCAGTAGATGCCTATGGCCCGATAGCAGACAACGCAGGAGGTATATCAGAGATGGCTGGTCTGGGTAAAGACACGAGGGCGATAACAGACAGTCTGGATGCACTGGGTAATACAACGGCGGCTATCGGTAAAGGATTTGCGATAGGGTCTGCCGCGCTTACAGCCCTCGCCCTTTTTGCAGCCTATTCACAGGCAGCAAAAATACAGGTTATATCGTTAACTGAGCCTTTTGTGGTTATGGGAGTGCTTCTTGGCGGAATTATGCCGTTTTTTATAGCTGCACTAACAATGTCTTCAGTTGGAAGGGCCGCAGGCAAGATGGTCGAGGAAGTAAGACGCCAGTTCCGTGAGATCAAAGGTCTAATGGAGGGTAAGGCAGAGCCGGATGTAGTAAGGTGTGTTGAAATCAGTACAACTGCAGCCCTGAAGGAGATGATTATCCCTGGCGTGCTGGCAGTGGTTGCCCCTATTATTGTCGGTTTTGTGCTGGGCGCACAGTCGCTTGGAGGATTCCTTGCAGGCGCTACGGTAGTCGGTGTTCCAATGGCGCTTTTTCTGGCAAATGCCGGCGGCGTATGGGATAATGCAAAGAAATATATAGAACAGGGAAACCTTGGCGGCAAGGGTTCTAATGCCCATAAGGCCGCAGTTGTAGGCGACACCGTAGGTGACCCGTGCAAAGATACATCAGGCCCTGCAATGAATATATTGATAAAGCTGATGTCAATTGTGTCGCTGGTTATTGCACCGCTGTTGATAGGGTAGGCAGTTAGGTTTACTAAGGACAAAGCAAATCCCCCCTTAATCCCCCTTTTCAAAGGGGGGTGAGGGGGGATTTAAACTGGGGACGCGGAATGTCCCCTTTATATTTTTGAAGGAGTAATATGGGTTTTAATTGCGGCATAGTCGGACTGCCAAATGTCGGCAAGTCCACAATATTCAATGCACTGACGTCAGCTGGTGCGCAGGTGGCGAATTACCCCTTTTGTACTATTGACCAGAATGTGGGTGTAGTCTCTGTCCCTGATATACGGTTGAAGAGACTCACTGAGATGTTCAAGCCAGAGGCAGTTACTCCAACTACAATGGAGTTTGTTGACATAGCGGGTCTTGTTAAAGGAGCCTCTGCTGGAGAGGGGCTTGGCAATAAATTCCTCGGGCACATAAGGGGGGTTGATGCTATTGTGCATGTTGTGAGATGTTTTGAAGACCCTGATGTTGTGCATGTTCATGGTAATGTTGACCCTATCCGTGACATCGAAATAATTGAGACAGAACTTGCCCTTGCTGATATAGATTCAATAAGCAAGAGGATTCAGAGGGCTGAAAAGCAGGTAAGGTCAGGTGACAAGAACGTCAAAGCTGAAGTGGAATTCCTGATAATGCTCAACGACCAGCTTTCAAAAGGGAAACCTCTAAGACATTTAAACTATTCTGATAGTGAAAATAAAATCCTCGATGAGCTGCATCTCCTGACATCAAAACCTGTCCTCTATGCAGCTAACCTGAGTGAAGAGGAGATGCTTAAAGGGAATCAATACGTTCGCTTGATAGAAGATATTGCGGCCAAAGAGGGGGCTACTGTAGTTACGATTTGTGGTAAGATAGAGGACGAGTTGTCAACTATGCCAATTGAGGAGCATGAGGAGTTTCTGAAAGAGATGGGGCTTTCAGAGCCAGGATTGTATAAATTAATCCGTGCTGGATACGATTTGCTAAATCTTCTGACCTTTTTTACAGCAGGTGAGAAAGAGGTCAGGGCGTGGACAGTGCTAAAGGGGACGAAGGCCCCTCAGGCAGCAGGCAGGATACACACAGATATAGAACGAGGTTTCATAAGGGCCGAGGTCATGTCATATTCTGACCTTGATTCACTGGGTTCGTCAATTGCGGTTAAAGAAAAAGGTTTGCTCCGTCTTGAAGGGAAGGATTATGTTATGAGGGAAGGAGACGTGGTATACTTTCGTTTTAACGTGTAGCTTTTGGTTAAATTGTTAAATAGGGACAGCGACTATTTATTGATGTTCAAATAAATAGTCGCTGTCCCTATTTAACGCGGAGTCGGAGGGGTAAGCAAATATGAATAAAACATTATCATTAATAATTATATTGGCGATTTTTATGGCTGACTCCGCCTTTGCCGGTCTTTCATTTGTTAAGAAGACCAGAATTGTGACAAAGGATGAAGATAATGTGGTGCTTGAGCAGAAGTTCTTCTCGGACGGGGATGTACTTAGGGTCGAAGAGGAATCATCCGGGATAGAAGGTAATCCGGGCATAAAGATTTATGATTTTAAGAAAAAGAAATTATTCACTATTATGTTGAATGTGAAGTTATATCTGGAACAGGACCTTGCCGCTGAAAAGGATGCCATAATGTTTGAACAGCCTCCTGATAAAAAATATTTTTTGAGGAAAGAGCTCAAGGTTGAAAAGACCAGGAAAGGCAAGGATACAATAGAAGGTTATGATACGACTATATATGAAATAAAGGTAATCAAGAAGGCAGAAAAGGGCAGGGATAAAGAAGACCGTATAATTGAGAAATATCTCTTGTGGGAGGCTGATGCCCTGGATGGGATGCCTGTCAGATACGAGTTCGATTTCTCTGATGAAAGTAAAAAAATAATTGAATATGAAAATATTAAGAAAGATGTAATAGATCCGTCGCTATTCGTTATTCCGGAAGGTTATATGGCGATAAGCCCTTTTTAAGAAGTGATGAGTATAAGAAGCAATGAGCAATGAGTGTAGAGCAATGAGTAAAAAGCAATTCGTGAAAAGCAGTAAGCTGGGAAAATGTGGGAAAAGGATATTCGAGTAAATAAAGGGGTGATATGTCAACAGTAGTAATTACAGGCGCCCAGTGGGGTGATGAAGGAAAAGGGAAGATCGTAGATATCCTGACGGAAGACGCTGACTATATCGTCCGTTATCAGGGTGGACATAATGCAGGTCATACGGTTGTGATCGGAGAGAGTAAATTTGTCCTCCATCTTATACCTTCAGGGATACTCCGGCCAGGTAAAATATGTGTAATCGGGAATGGTGTTGTTATAGACCCACAGGCGCTGCTTGCAGAGATTGATGGATTGTTCAAAAAAGGAATTGCTGTAAGAGAGAATCTCTTAATCAGTGGACGGGCACACATAATCATGCCTTATCACCGTGCTATTGAGAAAGAGAGTGAGAAGCAGAAGGGTTCGCTCAAGATAGGCACTACAGGCCGCGGAATAGGTCCGACCTATGCGGATAAAATGGCAAGGGTAGGGATCAGGGTTGCCGATCTCCTTGACAAAGAGGTCTTCAGGGAAAAGCTAAAAACTAACATTCAGGAGATGAATTACTTTCTCGACAGGCTTTATGGTGCAATAGGTTTTGATCTTGAAGATATATATGATGAATATACAGGATATGCAGAGAGACTGCGTGATTATATTACCGACACTGCTGTACTCCTTAACAGGGTATTAAGGGAGGGAAAGAACATACTTTTTGAAGGGGCTCAGGGGACTCATCTTGACGTAGACCACGGCACCTATCCATATGTTACCTCATCAAATGCAACATCAGGGGGGGCATGCACTGGCACCGGCGTGGGACCTACTAAGATAGACAAGGTTGTCGGGGTGGTCAAGGCTTATACTACCAGGGTCGGGAGTGGCCCATTTCCAACTGAGCTTAATGACGCTACAGGGGATTTCCTCAGGGACAAGGGAAGGGAATATGGAGCAACAACAGGCAGACCGAGGAGATGCGGATGGTTTGATGCAGTGGCGACAAGGTATGCCGCGGATGTCAACGGATTTACCGGTATGGTGCTTACCAAGATGGATGTTCTTGATGAGCTTGATGAGATCAGGATATGCACCGGTTACAGATATAAGGGGAAGCTGTATACAGACATGCCATCCCAGTTGAATGTATTGGAGGAATGTGAGCCTCTATACGAAACGATTAAGGGTTGGAAGGCATCAACGGCGGGACTATCTGATTATGAGGCACTGCCTCTGAATGCAAAAAAATACATTGACCGCATAAAGGAATTAATAGGAGTTGACATAGTAATCATCTCTACAGGTATCAGGAGAGATGAGACCATAATCCTAAGAAAAATCTTCTAAGTTATATTTTTTCTTTACTTACATTCAGAAGCGATTCTAACTTGTTTGAGAGAACGGTCAATGACTCTCTCGTCTGATTATAATATATAGGCAGCCTTGAGAAGACACAGTTTTTCCCCTGGCCGGCAATATACATAGTGCAATTTTCTTTACAGATAACCTCTTCCGCTGGTGTACTCATGAAAGGACATAATGTGTTCATTGATAACCCCCTTATATTCTAAGTATAAGGGATATCGGATATATGGGTCAAGGAGTTCAATAGGAAAGTTATGAAGCACTTTATCGTACACTATCAGGAAATCATCCTTAAAGGTAAAAACAGGTATATCTTCGTCAACAAGCTGATAGAGAATATCAAGTACGCAACGACAAGCCTTGGTGTAAAACAGATCAGGCACAAAGACGGCAGGCTTATACTGGACATTTCAGCAGGGGCCCGGGAAGGAATGATATCTGACAGGCTGTCAAAGACCTTTGGAATTGCTAATTTTGTCCTGACCCATAAGATTTCAAATGATGTCAATGTGTTCCGGGAGGAGATCCTCCGGTACATAAAGGGCAGAGAGTTTAAAAGCTTCAGGGTTTCTGCAAGAAGGGGTTATAAGGGGTATCCTCTTACTTCAATGGATGTAGACCGGATAGTCGGCGCCCACATAAAAGAGTCCACAGGCGCAAAGGTTAATCTAACGAAACCTGAACTTACTATATTTATCCAGATCCTGTCAGGAGAGACATACTTTTATCTTGACAGGGTCCAGGGCCCCGGCGGTCTTCCTGTTGGCACCGGAGGGACTGTAGTCTGTCTGCTTTCCGGCGGCATAGATTCACCTGTGGCTGCGTACAGGATGATGAAACGGGGATGCTCTGTTATCTATGTCCATTTCCACAGCTATCCATTTCTCAGCAAGACCTCGCAGGAGAAGGTTCAGGACCTCACAGAGATTTTGAATCAATATCAACCGCCTGTTAAGACATATATGCTTCCATTTGGGGAGATACAGAAGGAGATAGTCTTGAGTGTGCCTGCGAAGTACAGGGTTGTGATATACAGGAGGATGATGCTGAGGATTGCTGAACGTGTTGCAGGTGAGACAGGCGCCCTTGCCCTTATAACAGGTGACAGCCTCGGACAGGTGGCCTCCCAGACACTTGAGAACATAACTACAACTGAGGATGCAGTAACGCTTGCTGTGTTAAGACCGCTTATCGGGATGGACAAGGGAGAGATAATAGATCAGGCTAAATGTATAGGCACTTATGAAATATCAATAATCCCTGATCAGGACTGCTGTCAGTTGTTTATCCCCAAAAATCCTGCAGTAAAGACGAAAATCAGGGAGATAGAAAGGTCGGAACAAAGGCTTGATGTTGAAAAGCTGATCAAGATGGCCCTGTTTCATACCAATTAATACCTATGAGGTAGATCGGGCTTCTTCAATTTACGAAACACTGACGGTCACAGGCTTCATTCAGTTATCTCGCAGGTAAATGAGCAAAATCCGGTCCGAGTAGCAGCCCTGTAGAGTGGCACTGTGAACAAGTTTCCACTCCATTAACTACCTTGCCGTCAGCATGGCCGGATGCTATGGCATTATTGTGACACGATACGCATACGGATTTATGCGGCAGTGTCCTTGAGTTGTCATCTGACACTTTATTATTCAGATCCGTACCGGTATTGGAAGTCGTACCAAGTATATTTGCCGTCAAAGGAACTCCATACGTCACTGGCTCTGCATCAATATGGCAGGCAAGGCAGTCCCTGCGATCCCTCGGAAACCGGACCTCGGAGAAGTCGTTGACGCTGTTTCCAAAACCGTAAATCACGTATGGTTTTGACAGGTCGAGGTTTTCACCTGTGTGGATGCTGTGGATCATAACCTTGAAGTCAATAGGCCGCTCTGTGAGGCCGTCTACCGGGGTAGCAGGTCTTCTGCTCCTGTCAGTAGCGTTAGGGTTATGGCAAATTACACATTCCATCACATTGTTGACACGGTTTGCACCGTGCAATGATAACCTGCTGTGACAGACCAGGCATTTGTTTGTGTCTACTGCCTGACGCCTCTGTTTTGATGGATCAGTGATCTTTAATCCAGTTGCGAGGTCAAAATAATATTGCACTGCTTTTCCACCCACATTGTAATTTTGTGTCCCCTTATGTGGTGTAGACACTGAGTATGGTCTTCTGCCCTCTATACCGATGACGCCGACGCCTGTTGCCGTCGCCGGGATTGGTGAGGCAAAGGTTATAGTATAACTGCCGTCTCCGTTTGCTGTGGCCCCTGTGAGCGCCTGTGTTAACGGCTGACCATATTCTACCATCCCGTTATTGATATAGTCCGTCTGAGAAAAATACCCGACCTTTAAACTGAAGCTTGACGGTGATGCAGGCGAAATTATATTTCCTTCATCGTCTGTTACCTTAAAGGTCACAGTCGGGGCGCTGCCTGCAGTTGCGTCAATAACTGAAATAATCGCAAAGTTTATTCCGGAATATACGGTTGATCTTTCCAGTATAGTGTGTGCGCTTGGGACAGGCACCCTGGGCTCCTCTGCATCTTTCGGTGTAATATCATAATCATTGCCGCCCGTATCAGGGTGACATCCTGCACAAAGACTATCACCGGTCTGTACACCTCCTGTGTGCGGCACTGCTGTAGCAGTAATGTTGTCTTTTCCGTTCTTAACCACTTTTGTAACGCTGTCGTCATATGTCGTTAAATCGTGGCAGGTGCTGCACTTTTCTCTTGTCGGGGATTCCTTCCATTTATCTGCATCTTTGCCATAACTATTGCCTGAAAGATCCGTCCCTGACACATGGCACTTGATGCACTCTATCGGCGTAGCAGTTATAGTAGTGTCTCCTGACATAAAAGGAAAGGCCACTGTCTTGTAACTGTGAACGGCGCCACCGAAGCCTATAATAGTGTAGTCGCCGCCTGCAGCATTGCTTGGAAGTTTTTCACCCATATGTATCTTGTGTATAAGTGATTTCATGTCAATTGCCTGATCAGTTTCAAGGTCAGTCGGTCCCGGATTATGACAGAGTATACACAGGGCAATCTCCCGCCTTCCTCCCCCATGAAGTCCAAGCTTACCGTGACAACCGTTGCAGGCAGAGATAGAAACTATCTCCCTGCTTACTGTTACTGCCTTGCCGTCGGGCCTGAAGTTCAGGTATGGATTCACTGCCTGCTGAAATGGGGTGCCGGCTGCAGAAACTACTGTACGCTGTATCTGTGCCCCGACCGTGTGGGTTAAAGATGAATCGAACGCCAGGCCCCCTAATGTCTTTGTTGTGTCTTTAATGTCGGTCCCGAAAGTATATGTATAGGTGCCGTCTTGGTCTGTCGCGGCAAAGGTTCCTCCAGAGTCCAGCCCTGGCTGACCAGCGGTAGAAGACTTAATGTAGTTCCTGTAATTACCGTCAGCGCCTATCCGGGCAAGAGTAAACCTCACGCTCATGCCTGGTGTAGAGGGGTCAATCGGCTCCCCCTTCTCATCAAACAGCGTAAAGGTGACTACTGGTTTGGGACCATTAGTATCAAAGCCTTGAATAGTTGACTGGAGATTTCCACCGGGACTGACCGCAGCCTTTGGCGCCTGAGCGCCTTCTTTTTTGTTGCTCCCGCAGCCTGTGACAATACCAGCCAATATAATCGCTATAAGGACAATTGCATGTGCCTTGTTCCGCTTAACCATTACCCGGTCCTCCTTAACAAAAAATATCCCTAAAAGTTATCATGGCATTTATTACAGCTTCGCCCCCCGCTCTTAAATCTGTATTTGTCCTTGACATCGCTCCAGTTACGCGGGTGGGGGTTGACTATCAATCCCTGCCTGGCGCTGTGGCATGTTAAACATATATCTCCGTCGCTGTGGCAGGCCTGACATGACTGCAAATTCCTTCGTGCCTCTGCGGCATGGTCAGCCGACCAGGCCTGTTTCGGCAAAAGTCCTCCGGGATGGCAGGTCCGGCACTGGCCTGTAGTAAAGTTTGAATGAGAAGGGCCTGTCCCTGCAGAGAGGTCAGAGAAAGACCTCCGGTGAGAAAGGGTTCTCAAATCCTCGCCCCGGAACTTTTCGTGGCACTCAGTGCAGAACTTTGTGTCATGGCAGCGAATGCAGGTCTGCGGGTTATCCAGAGCCTTAAGCGGATGGATTTCCCTGAAGCTGGTCCTGTGGGTATTTGGTACATAGTTCCCACGGTAATTTGCGACATTCAATTTGGCATCTATTCCGCCGCCAGTGTGACAATCAAGGCAGAACTGCTGTTTGTGGCAGTCAACGCAGTTCCCTTCTTCCCGACGGGCGGTCGATACATGTTCCCGCATCTGATCTCCACCATGGGTGGGAGCGACACCTGAGCCCATGTGGCATTCGGCGCACTTCTTCAGATCCATATCTGCAAACTCTTTGTGGGAGAGCTTAACCATAAAGCTCTTTTTCTCTGTTACCTGTTTGTCCCCGGAGGGTGCTGATGTTCCCTCCGCTACTGGTGCCGAAACATTGGCGTCTGTTTTAGTCTCCTCCGGCATCCCGGGAATGTCCTGTGCCATTGGCAATCTGCTGAAGCCGGCTGAGACTGTAATAGCAAAGGTGATAATGAATATCAGAAGAGTAACAGGTTTGTTCATAAATGCCTCCGTAATACCTTAGAAGTCCACATCGAAGGTCAGCCTCCCCTGAATGTCTTTTTTGTAGTTGACGTCCACGCTGTCCTGAAGACGGAATGAACCTGACATTTTCCTTGCAAAGGAATATCTGCCTGAAGCCCAGTATCTCCTGGCCGATTCCTCTCCGGTCATGTTGTCTCTGTTGTATACGTCATGGTCAATTCCTATTGCAGCATTCCACTTCGCCGTATTGTTGAATTCTGCATATACCCTGTATCCATCGAGGTCTCCTGGATAACCCCATCGTCTATCGTGAAACAGGCCTATTGCAGTTTGAACAGAAGGCCGGACCTTTAATCCTGCTTCATACAGCGTGGCATCAGTGCCTTCACCGAAGCTCTCATAACCGTAACGAAGGTTGATATCAACCCACTCTGCTGCTGTATAATCAGCCCTTACAATATTCTCTTTGAAATGGTCAACAGCGAATACAGAATATATAGATGTAGAGTCAAATGTGGGATAACTCTGGTAGTGCTCAGCGGTTAAGATTAGATCGCTTGTGGGGAAATACTTGATGCCTCCCAGTATCTCGTTTAAGACTTCTGCAGTCAAATCATATCGCACATTAGCATAAAGTTTAAACAACTCTGATATATATTGTTTATAACTGCTGCCGATTATGTCGCGAGCTATATCGCCGTGATCGTAGGTTCGTAAGTAGCTGACATCAAAATAGTTCATGGATTTACCGGTAATATACACAGAAAAACCGGCAGAATAAGAATGGTTCGTGAGTAATTTATCTTCGCCGAAGATGACATTGCGGCCCCCTATGACCACCAACCCGACAGGTCCGATATCACGTATGTCTGCCTGTATACCTTCCATCAGTGCACTGCCAGCGGAGAAGTTCACGAACTGACGGCCAACCCGCAGGTCAGATACATTAAGAAAATTTCTGTAATCGGCATACAGATAGTACAGTCTTGTTTCAACTTCATCCCTTGTATTGCTGCCTTTGATATTCCAGAGCAGTCTGCCATAACCGGTAAGAGAAATGTTGTTTTCTTTATCTAAGTGAGTGACAGAGAAACGAAGATACTCGGAAACATCATTCTGCCGGCTTGCGTCAACAATATCGTTATACCACAGGAGCTGTGTAGAGATTCGGCCGCTAACCTCGGCTGAATCTGCCGTTAACGGCAAGACAAAAAACAATAAGGCAGAGAAGGCGGAAAGAATTACCAGCCTCATTTACAACCTCCTTTGAGTTTTTCATCGGAGGTTACAGTTGAAAGTTAAACCGGGCGTATTAAATAATTCGATTGATTTAATGATGAAAAAATAGTTCTTGCATATAAATAAATTTGTGATAATATTCCCAAATATTGATTTGGGATAAGACAACGTGGTTTTAGGACTCAATAAAATAGTAAATAGCATTACCCTGTCTGTCATAGTGCTGCTCATCGCAACTAACTCGTGGGCTATTCAGGTTAATAACAAGGCGCCTGAATTTAACCTGCCTGATATCTATGGGAAAACCGTATCTCTTAACAGTCTAAAGGGAAAAGTAGTCTATATAAATTTCTGGGCAAGCTGGTGCGGACCATGTAAACAGGAGTTTCCACAGCTTGAAAAACTTGCCGCAACGTATTCCGGCTCTGGTCTTTTTATACTTGCGATAAATCAGGACAAGACCAGGTCAGGTATGGTGGAATTTCTCGATAAGAATCCCATATCAAGTTCTAACATGAAGGTACTGACAGATCCGCAATTTTCTGTCATATCATCTTACGGTCCAAGGGCAATGCCGACTTCCTTTATCATTGATAAAGAAGGGGTTGTAAGGTATATACACTTTGGGTTTAGTGAGACTGACCCGTCAAAATGGATTAAGGAAATTGACAGCCTCATCAAATAAAAAACGCATCCCCCTGACTGGAAGGGTTATATTCATCTTAATTGTCCTGATACTGCCGGGGCTTTCAGGATGTGCTGTTGTACAGCCCTGGGAAAGGGAATATCTTGCTGATCCGATCATGCAGTTTGATTACTGCAGGGAAGAAAAGGCTGTCCGGGAGCATTTTCTAAGTACCAGAGAGGCCAGTTCCGGAAGTTTTGGAGTGAGCGGAGGCGGTTGTGGCTGCAATTAAACATAATAGACAGCCACATGAGTACAAGCTGATCCTTTGTTTACTTTTAAACCTTTTCATCTTCTTAATTACCGTTTCGCCTGCTTTCTCTGAAGATTATGCAACGGCACAGACGTATATACACGCATTCAGCAATAACATAACTGTTTACACCGGTGTATTTGCCCTTAACAAGGACGTATCTCTCAATACAACGGCATATTTTAAGTACACTGTAGATATGATAAATCCAAATCTGTTTGAAGAAGGCGGTGGAGGAGGCGGTGGGGGTGTGGAGGCAGATAAGAAGTCGGCTCCAAAGGCCCTTGCCGCAGTCTCAGGCGCATCTACCATAGGAGGCAGTAGTGCGGCGACAGATACAAGAAATAACATTACATTAGGTTTAACCCATAACTTTGACAATATAATCAGTGTTGAGGCAGGTTATGACTATAGCGCTGAAAAAGATTATGTGTCGAACACACCTGGAATAACTCTGAAAAAGGATCTGTTCCTGAAAAACACGACATTGATACTTGGATATTCAAAGAACATGGATAGTGTTGATGGTAAGTACATGACATTAACGGAGAAAAAGAACACTAATAATTACTATGCAGGTTTTACACAGATAATAACATCTAAGACAATCGCACAGATCGGTTATTTAAGGAGTGAGGCAGCAGGGTTTTTGTCTGAGGGAAACAGGCTTGTGCCTGTAAATGGTGCAACTGCGTTGTCATGCACTGACATATCAACAACATGCAAGGTTGAGAAATTTCCTGACTCAAGAAATCGTGATGCATTAATACTTGGGATTAACCATTATTTGCAGCATGGCCTAATTTATTCTCCTTCAGCAGCATCTGTCAGGTTGACCTTACGATATTATAAGGATGACTGGAACGTAGACTCGTTTACAGAGCAGGCAGAGTATTATCAGTATCTTCCCTATCAAAACCTGTTGAGATTAGACGCAAGAATGTATCAGCAGTCAAAGGCATCCTTTGTCAGAAGTATTTACACAAGCAGTGATAAATACCTGTCCGTGTCACCACAATTGGAAAAGCAGGATACATATCTTTTTGGAGTAAAACTATCACACCAATTTGCGGATGATCCAGATATTGGAATATTTGCAAACAGTTATCTGGAAGGTGGATATGAGTTTTATACGCAATCTACCAATGTCAGTGCACATGATTTTATAGTCAGTCTAAAATTTATTTTCTAATATTGAAATACCCCCTCTTATATATTCTTACCTTTTTGCTGTTTCTGAGCCCATCTGTATGTTCAGCGAAGTTGATTAAACGGAATGTCGTTCTCATGGGCACGGATGTTGAGCTGATTGCATCAATCTCATCTGATTCAGATGACTTAAAGGTTGAAAAGGCATTTGACCTTGCTGTAAGGGAAATGGAACGTATCGAGATGGAGATGAGCGAGTGGAAGGATGGGTCATACGTTTCTAAAATTAATCGAAATGCCGGGAGGGCAGAGATTGAAGTCCCTGCGGAGCTGTTTAATGTAATAGCTGCCTCTCAGAAGATTGCTGAACTTTCCGGTGGCGCCTTTGATATTTCATGGGCAGCAATGCGCGGATTATGGAAGTTTTCGAAAGGGGAAGAGCGTGTCCCTTCATTGGAAGAAATCGCAGAGAAATTGCCGTATTTAAATTACAGGGAAATTAAGTTGAATGAAACAAAGAAATCAGTGTTCCTGACGAGGCAGGGTATGGCCATCGGTCTTGGGGGGATAGCGAAAGGTTATTCTGTAGATATGGCGATGGATGTCCTGGTTAAACAGGGTATAACTGATGCGATTATAAAATCAGGCGGGGATATGCGGATTCAGGGGACGAATGACGGGGCGGCATGGGATATTGGAATTCAGCATCCGAGGGATAAAGACAAGGTCATGGCCACGCTTCCCCTAAGCAACATATCAGTTTCAACATCAGGTGATTATGAGCGGTTTTTCATTAAAGATGGCGTCCTCTATCACCATATAATTGATCCAAAAACCGGCATGCCGGCAAGGGGCTGTACGAGCGTAACCATACTTGCGCCGGATACAATGACATCAGATGCATTATCCACAACTGTCTTTGTCCTAGGACCGGAAAAGGGGATGCAACTGATACAGGGCCTTCCTGGTGTTGAAGGAATAATTGTAGACAGCAACGGCAGGATTCATTACTCACAGGGGATCGAAAAAAAAGACTAATCGTTTTGAGTCATCTCATCCTGTAGAGGAGCATAAGATTGACAATATAGACTGTCGCTATTCCAAGGGAATCCCATGCCATGAAGTAAAACGGTTTCCTTTCAGCACGATAAGTCAGACCGATTATGGCGATTACAGCCATTGCTATAGCAGCTATTGCCGAGACGATATGGTGAGGATTGGCGACAGAGAGGATGGGGCTCCGGGTGAAAAGAATATCATCAATTGCAAGAATGAGTATATTAAAGATATTACTTCCAAATAAATTCCCCACCGCAAGGTCTATAACGCCCATCCTTATAGCGGCTATTGAAACCACAACTTCAGGCAGGGAAGTGGATACTGCAATAAAAATATTTCCAACAAATGTCTGTCCAAGACCGGTCATTTCTGCAATGCCTTCGCCTAAACCTGGCAGAAAGGCGGCTGCAACGATTACGAAAAATGCATTAATTCCGTAATGCATAACTGCATTGTTTATTGTTACATCTTCATATTTTGTTTCAGTTGCAATCTCTTCCAGATATTTAGACATCTGGCGCTTTTCATAATAGAAAATCAACCTCATTGCAATAATATATATAAACAAAGTACAAAGACTGTATGCCCCAATCCATAATATTGCAGGAACATAACTCTGTGCAAACAGGCTCAGCGCAATTATGCTCAACATGAGTATACCGAAACCTGCAGATAATACATGCCCCTGATTGGCCTTTGTTGATACCGGCATTGGCCTGTAAAAGACATCAAGGAAGGCAAGTATGAACATGTTGAACACACAACTTCCAAGTACATCACCAACAGCTATGTCAGG
>JADLDG010000004.1 GCA_020846775.1 Nitrospirota bacterium | reverse complement strand
TAAAGGGTGTTATAGAATCAGGATTCAGTTATCAAGGGCAGAAGTGTTCTGCCTGTTCAAGGGTAATTGTACTTAGTGATATTTATGAGGAATTCTGTGAAAGGCTGAAGGATGCCGCAATAAGTATGAGGATAGGACCTCCGGAGAGACCCGGGAATTTCATGGGGCCAGTAATTGATGCTTCAGCCTGTGTGAAGATCAGGGAATATATTGAGACAGGCAAATCTGAAGGCAGACCGTATATTATTAATGCCATTAATGTATCCGGAAATTTTATTGGCCCAGTCCTGTTTGAGGACGTGGAGCCTGATGCGATCATAGCTCAGGAAGAGATTTTCGGACCTGTAATCGCTGTTATCAGGACTGACGATATAAATAGCGCGCTTGAGATAGCAAACTCTACTGAGTATGCACTGACGGCAGGCATTTTTTCAAGGAGCCCGGCAAACTTACAAAGGGCGAGGGAAGTACTGAGGGCGGGTAACATCTATATAAACAGGGGGATAACAGGCGCCCTGGTGGGAAGGCAGCCGTTCGGGGGATTCGGAATGTCGGGTGTCGGATCAAAGGCAGGCAGCCCGGAATACCTGTTACAGTTTATGCATCCGGTCTGTATCAGTGAAAATGTGCTTAGAAAAGGTTTTGTGCCTGAAAGATAATTCAACTGTTGATGAAGATAGTTCTATCGGAAGGGGAATCGGAGGTGAGGGGACGTTGGATCCGCCTCAAAATGGCTTATCATGTCTGAAGATGTGTTGTCTCCATTGCTCCGGGCACTGTGTGACCTTACTAAATGGCTGCAGGATAGAAATGCAAGAGCAATAATCATTGGAGGTGTTGCTGTATCACTACTTGGAAGGCCACGCGTAACCCCGCGATATAGATGCACTTGTTATACTTGACAGTAAATTGTGGGAAGATTTCATGGGTAAGGGGCAGGAGTTTGGCTTTGTGCCCAGAATAGGGATCCTCAAATCAGTTGAAATCAGAAAAACAGGCAAGTGTCTGCATCCTGTTAATCATAAGATGTTTTTGTTTATCTATTAGATTATGATAGAATGCCTGAGTAATGATCAGGCAGGAAAATACGATCTGCGCTATAATTACCCCCCCTGGGACAGGCGGGGTTAGTATTATAAGGCTCAGTGGAAAGGATGCTATAACCATAGCATCCGGTGTCTTTCGTAAGAAGTCCGGTAAGCCCCTTGGCGATGTAAAAACCCATAGCATTCATTATGGTCATATATTAGACCCTTCATCCGGGGAACTTCTTGATGAGGTCCTCGTAAGTATTATGAAATCCCCTCATAGTTACACCTGCGAGGATGTAGTTGAAGTGAGTTGTCATGGCGGTTCATTGATTACCGGTAAAATCCTTGAGGTCTTCGTCAGAGGAGGGGCCGGACTGGCCGGACCCGGTGAGTTTACAAAGAGGGCATTTTTAAACGGCCGCATTGACCTTGCCCAGGCAGAAGCAGTTATTGATCTGATTCATTCCAAGACTGAAGAAGGGATGAGATCTGCAATCTGGCAACTTGAGGGTAAATTATCAAGCTATATAAATGAGTTGCGAATTAATTTAACAGCGGCGCTTGTATCACTTGAGGCTTTCATAGATTTTCCTGATGAGGATATAGACGTTGTCATCCACGATATTGAAGGTAGTGTACACACATCCATGGAATCAATTGACAAGCTGCTTGACGGTTTTTACAGATGGAGGCCGTTTCGTGAGGGTATAATAACTGCTATTGTTGGCAGGACAAATGTAGGTAAATCAAGTCTTTTAAATCTCCTGCTCGGAGAAGAGCGCGCAATAGTAACCCCTCATCCCGGAACGACAAGGGATATAGTAGACGGGCTGGCTAATGTTCATGGTCTTCCCCTGAGGATTCTCGATACTGCTGGGCTCCGTGATACCGAAGACCTTGTTGAGGAAGAGGGTATCCGGCGGATGTTTAATTCAATTGAATCATCTGAACTGGTACTGCTGGTAATTGACGGGAGTGAGCCGCTTACTGAATGGGATGAAGAACTCCTCGCGCGGACAGCCGGCAACAGAAGGGTTATTATTATCAATAAGATTGACAAGGGTAATCTGGTTAAGGAAGGTATGGATAGATGCGATGCCCCGTTAGCCTTTATATCCATTGTCAAAGGAATGGGGATTGAATCACTCAGGCAAGTTATCCGTGATACAGTTATTGGCAGAGAACAAAAACTTACCGGCGAGGCAGTTGTTACTAATTTACGTCATAAGAATGCCCTGGAACAGTCAAAACAGGAGCTCAACAACTTTCTGGAAGCCCTTCATGATAACCTCCCCCTGGATATACAGGCTCTCCACCTGCGTGGAAGCCTCGATTTACTCGGTGAAATAACAGGTGTGGTAACCACAGAAGATATTCTCGACAGGGTCTTCAGCAAATTCTGCATTGGAAAGTAATAACTATTCTGTATTGCACCATTGTTCCACGTGGAACATTCTATAAAATTGTTGTTACTTGTTGGATTATGATAATATGAAGGGCTATGTCTATGGGATCTTACGATGTAATAGTGGTTGGGGCAGGTCATGCTGGATGCGAGGCGGCTTTGGCATCTGCACGACTGGGATGCAAAACTCTTATCATTACCCTTAACATAGACAATATAGCACTTATGTCATGTAATCCGGCCATTGGCGGCATTGCCAAAGGACACCTTGTCCGGGAGATAGATGCCCTGGGCGGCGAAATGGCAATGGTGACAGACCAGACTGGTATTCAATTCAGGATGTTGAATACGAGTAAAGGCCCTGCTGTTCAAGCCTTGAGGGCTCAGTCTGACAGGAATGCGTACAAGGATGCGATGCGGAGTGTACTGCAATCACAGCAGGATATAGATATAGTTCAGGGGGTTGTGGAGAAACTGACTGTCAATGATGGAAAGGTCATGGGAGTTGAAACCAACCTTGGTATAGAGTACGATTCAAAGGCGGTCATCCTGACAACAGGCACCTTCCTCAGGGGGCTTATTCATATTGGTCTGATAAATTATCCTGCCGGCAGGGCAGGGGATTTCCCTTCTGTGGGTCTTTCAGAGGACTTGAAGAAACTGGGTTTTACACTGGGAAGGCTTAAAACAGGGACACCTCCAAGGCTGGATGCCCGAAGCATTGATTTCAGTGTAATGACGGCACAACATGGGGATGATCCTCCAGTTCCCTTCTCATACCTGACAGACAAGATAAGCATAAAGCAGCTGCCATGTTATCTTACATATACATCTGCTATAACTCATGAGATTATAAGGAGAAATCTGGATCGTTCACCCCTTTATGGCGGAGTAATTAAGGGTGTCGGCCCGCGTTATTGCCCGTCTATAGAAGATAAAATAGTTAGATTTTCTGATAAAGAAAGGCACCAGGTATTTTTGGAGCCTGAGGGTTATGACACTGTAGAAATCTATGCAAACGGAATTTCTACGAGTCTGCCTGCGGATGTTCAAATGGAAATGGTCAGATCTATCAGAGGGCTTGAAGAGGCAGAGATCATGAGGCCAGGTTATGCAATAGAGTATGACTACATCCCGCCAACCCAGATAAAATATACACTTGAAACAAAACTGGTTGAAGGACTGTATAATGCCGGCCAAATTAACGGAACTTCGGGTTATGAGGAGGCCGCTGCACAGGGTCTTATTGCCGGAATAAACGCTGCCCTGAAGATCCAGGGTAGAGAGAAATTCATACTGGATCGTTCGGATGCATATATAGGTGTCCTTATAGATGACCTGGTCACAAAAGGAACTCAGGAACCATACAGGATGTTTACATCAAGGGCAGAGTACAGGCTTCTCCTTCGTCATGACAATGCAGACTCCCGTTTGACAGAAAAAGGACATAGAATAGGTATTGTATCAATTGAACGATATAAGAAATATATAGAATCCAAGGATTCCATTGAGCAGGAGATCTTCCGCCTGAAGAAGATGCGCCCGGGGAAGTTATCAGACCTGCTAAACGATCAAAATTGGGATAAACAGGTTCATTCTGACGGTGAGTCTGAAATGTTGAGTAAAAAGTTCAAGAGCTGCAGGCTCACAGAGGATGATGAAAACCAGGATAGTCTTCCTGAATTTATATCAGGGACTCAAACGATACCGGGGAAAAAGATCCTGAAACAAGTTCTGGATGACAAGGAGAACAGGGATGCGGGATTTTCCAGTGAAAGACTAAAAATGGGCAAAATAAAGCCAGGGGTGACGCTTTCTCAATTGCTGCAAAGGCCGGATACAAACTATGGAATCATAGAAGAGTTAAACCCGCCGCCACAACCCCTTAAAAGTGAAGAGAAAAAAAGAGTGGAGATTGAGGTCAAGTATGAAGGGTATATTAAAAGACAACTTCAAATCATTGACAGATACAAGAATATGGAAAATAAGCTCATTCCAGTTGATTTTGAATACAGCGGCATCCCCGGACTTTCCAACGAAATCACAGAAAAACTTAACACTGTCAGACCCGTATCTCTTGGACAGGCTTCCCGTATCCCCGGGGTAACGCCAGCCGCTATATCCATCATTGCAATTACCATAGTCAAACAGTCCAGGCATAAAAGTCCGGAAGGTAATTGAACGGTCATTAGCATTGACTTAGAGAGGGAATTACACTCCACATCAAGGGGAGGGACAGGTCTGTTCTGAGCTTTGCGAATGGGTGAGGATGGGTTAATCAAGGAGTTTTAGGATGAATTGTCATGAATGGCTGGATGACAAAGGACAATGAAAATCCAGAATGTCACACAGTCTGTCATCCTGATTTGTCTCCCGAGCTTGTTTCAGGATTATTTCAGTATCTCAACAGGTGTGGGTTTTAAGAGATCCTGAAGCAATGCTGAGACGGGTTAAGCAACTGGTTCAGAATGACGGGGCTGCGGATTGACGTGAAGGGAACGATACTTCAAGGTGATCTTATCCTGAATGTTCCACGTGGAACATTCAGGTTTGCAATAATGTCTTTCATTAATTCATGCCCTATGATAAAATTTGACATTAAATTAATAACACTTTTCGTAACATCTTGATATTATGGGTAAAATAATCTCTATAACCAATCAAAAGGGTGGCGTTGGGAAGACAACAACTGCCATTAATGTCTCAGCTTCCCTCGCGGTTGCAGAAAAAAAAGTCCTCCTTGTAGACATGGATCCGCAGGGAAACGCCACAAGCGGATGCGGTATAGATAGAAGAGCCGTTAAGTCATCAGTTTACGATGTCTTGATCGGCCGGATGGACATCAATGAGGTTATGATGCCTACAGCCTTACGCTATTTTCATGTTATACCGGCCGGGATTGACCTTATAGGGGCGGAAATAGAACTGGTAGAAATTGAAAAAAGGGAGTTCGTGCTCCGGGATCTACTTGGTTCGGTAAGAAATAGCTTCGATTTCATTGTACTTGATTGTCCGCCATCCCTGGGATTATTAACAATTAATGCCCTTACTGCGGCTGATTCTGTAATTATCCCTGTTCAGTGCGAATACTTTGCCCTTGAGGGCCTGAGTCACGTGATGAGGACAATCGAATTGGTTCAAAACTCCCTTAACTCTTCTCTCAGGATAGAAGGTATACTCCTGACAATGTTTGACGGGAGGAATAACCTTTCTCATCAGGTGGCAGATGAAATCAAGGGACATTTCAAGGAAAAGGTGTTCAACAGTATGATCCCAAGGAATGTTGCATTAGGAGAGGCTCCAAGCCATGGGAAACCAATAATTACCTACAATATAAATTCAAGGGGCGCCCAGTCATATCTCGAACTGGCGCTGGAGGTTTTGAAAAATGACAAAAAAAATGGCGCTGGGTAGAGGACTCGGGACATTAATTCCAGGCGCGGCTGCAACAACAGGAGCTAAAGACAACCGGGAATCTATCTCAGAGCTGGAGCTGACAAGGATTATTCCAAACAAATATCAGCCCCGGCAGTTCTTTGAAGATACCGCATTAAGTGAACTTGCAGATTCAATAAGGGAACATGGGGTCATTCAACCAATTATAGTAAGACACATTACCGATGGGGCGTATGAACTTGTTGCAGGAGAGCGGAGATGGCGAGCGGCTCAGATCGCGGGGTTGAGTAAGATTCCGGTTGTAATAAAAGACCTGTCAAATGAAAAGTCTTTAGAGATAGCACTGATAGAGAATCTTCAGAGAGAGAATTTAAATCCGGTAGAATCTGCACAGGGCTATCGGCGTCTGACAGAAGAATTCGGCCTGACGCAGGAAGAGATTGCAGCCAGGGTCGGAAAAGAACGTTCCACTGTTACAAACTATTTGCGTCTTCTGACTTTGCCTGTAAAGATACAGGAATACTTATCCCGCTCTGTAATTACGACAGGACATGCTAAGGCAATTCTATCGTTTACAAACCGGAACGATCAGCTCAGGTTTGCTGATTATATAGTGAAAAAGGGCTCATCTGTACGTGAGACAGAACTACTTGCAAAAAGGTGGGGGATAAGTAAGGGGAAAAAGAAGGTTGTCGAGCCAAAAGACGTCGCTATAAGGGATGTTGAATTGAGGCTTCAGCGGATGTTAGGGACAAAGGTCACGATTCAGGAAGAAAAAAAAGGTGGAAAGATTGTTGTAGAATATTATTCAGTGGATGATCTGACCCGGATACTTGAAGTTGTAGAGAAGAATTAGGCAAAGGCGATTTACCGTATGTATAAAAAAAAGGTTGTAGTTGGACTAAGCGGGGGAATTGACAGCTCTGTAGCAGCCCTGCTTTTAGTTGAACAGGGCTACGAAGTAATTGGCGCTACACTAAGAATTTGGGGAGAAGAGGATTACCTTGAAGGTGAATGGCATGACCGTTCCTGCTGTAAGACAGGACTTGCAAGGTTCGCAGCAGAACAACTGAAGATACCTTACTTTATATGGGATGCGTATAAAGAGTTTAAAGAGTTTGTTGTAGACGATTTCTGCAATGAATACTCAAAAGGGAGAACCCCGAATCCATGCACTATGTGTAATGAAAAGATAAAGTTCGCCCTCCTCCGGGAAAAGGCGCTCAGTATTGGTGCAGACTACATCGCCACCGGCCATTATGCAAGGGTATGTTATGATCAGGACCGGAATAGGTACTTTTTAAAAAAGGGTCTGGATCAGTATAAAGACCAAAGTTACTTCCTGTACAGGCTTACACAGGAACAGCTTTCCGTTACATTATTTCCTTTGGCTGATTATACAAAGTCTGAAGTCGTTAAAATTGCGGAATCCTCAGACCTGCCTGTATCTGAAATGAGGGAAAGTCAGGAGGTATGCTTTGTTACGCATGAGGGGTACCGGGCATTTATCAAAGAACATGTACCGACTGCCATTTATGCCGGACATTTTGTATCTGCAACAGGTGCAGTTTTAGGTGAACATGATGGAATTTCGTTTTACACCATAGGTCAGAGGAGAGGCCTCAAGATAGCGGCAGGTGAACGGCTCTATGTACTTAACATAGATGCACAGAAAAATCAGGTGGTTCTTGGAAGTGAACAGGAACTTTTTGCAAAAGGGCTTATTGCCACAGATATTCATGTAATTAGCGGGGATCCACTTAAAGAGGGTGATATTTTTTTTACAAAGATAAGATACAGGTCAAATGCAGTTAAGGCTATGGTAATTCCAGTCGGAGAAGGACGTATCAAGGTCATCTTTGAAGAACCCCAGAGAGCTATTACACCGGGACAGTCTGTAGTTTTTTATGATAATGACGTGTTGGCAGGAGGAGGGATAATAGAAAAAAGTCTATGATTAACCCATTGGGACACTTTTTATGGCAAAACATTGACACAGTCCTTCTCGACATGGATGGGACACTCCTCGACAAATATTTTGACGACTATTTCTGGGAGCACTTTCTTCCCGAACAATATTCAGAGAAATACAAGTTAGATGTTAATGAGGCAAAGAAACAGCTTCTTTCACGATACAGAAAAGAAGAAAAGACACTTGCGTGGACAGACCTGGATTTCTGGTCACGAGAATTTGTTCTCGATATACCAGCCCTTAAAGAGCAGGTAAATCACCTAATAGCAGTCCACCCTCATGTAGTAGACTTTCTGAAATTCCTGCGTATTAACGGAAAACAGATCCATCTGGTAACTAACGCCCATTATAAGACACTGGAATTAAAACTCAGAAAAACAGAGATAGGCAAATACTTTGATTCCGTAGTTTGTGCCTTTGATATTGGACTTCCCAAGGAAGATGCAGCCTTCTGGCCTAAATTAGAAAAGCTTATAGGATTTGACAAGAATAGAACCATGCTGGTTGATGATAATGAAGACGTGTTGATCTCTGCAAGAGAATACGGTATGGGTCATATTATATTAAAGTCAAGGCCGAGTTCCAGAGAAGGGATACGTTCATCAGCTCATTTTTCAGCAATAGCAGATTTCGATGAGTTGATGAGAGTTGATGACGACAAGCTGTTAGGGAGTTCCCTATAATTTATAGAGAGTGCTCCATCTGGATATTCACATGTGTTATATGAAATTCTTTATCCAGGGTAGTCTGGATCTGTATCAAAATATGCTGAGCAACTGAAATATTCATATCCTCAACAATAACATGGCAAGTCATAGAATACATACCTGATGTAATTTGCCAGATATGTATATCATGCACATCCTTCACGGTGGACACCGCCCTTATTAATCTCTCAACCTCATCAACTCTGATCCCCTTTGGAACAGACTCAAGAAGGACGTGGATAGATTCATAAATCAGCCCGGCAGACCAGATTAATATCATAAAACTGATAAAAGCGCTGGCAATAGGGTCTACGACCAGCCAGTTTGTTAAATATATAATCACACCTGCTATAATTACAGCTACTGAAGAGAATGTGTCTCCCAGCATATGCAGAAATGCGCCACGGATATTTATATCCTTTTTCCCGACACCCCACAGGGCAAAGGCACTCACAATATTAACTATCAGGCCGACGAAGGCAACAACAAGCATAATAGTGTCCCTTATTGGCTCAGGATTGAGATATCTCTGGTAAGATTCATACAGGATATATCCTACGATAGGTATGAGGGTAATACCATTTAGCAGAGCTGTCAGGATTTCAGCCCGCCAGTAACCAAAGGTCTTGTCTTCAGACTGATATCTGGTTGCAATAATGATCGCAGTCAGACTAATCATCAAAGCCCCGAAATGAGTGAGCATGTGAAAGGCATCAGACAGGAGTGCAAGGCTGTTTGTTAAATAACCGCCGATACCCTCAATGACCATCATTGAGCCGGTCAGGATGGCAACTATCGTAAGCCTCTTCTTCTCCACACCCCTGTGGGCATGCTCGTGAGGATGGTCGTGATGCTCATCGTGGTCTGCTATCTTAGGGTGGTGACCGTGTTCCATGATGCCTCAGTATATGAAAATTAATTACTCCATGCAATATGGCAGCAGCTTTGTAATTTTAATAACACTTTAATCTTTAGACCTTATAATAAAGTCATGATTCAGGGGTTCAGGAGGTGATAAGCATGGCTATACAAAAAAACTTCTATGTATACGCTGGAATGACAATCTTAGCGCTGGCACTATCAATAGGCATCTTTAGCTGGTTAACCGGTGTCCGTCCGGATATTCTCTCTGTCCCGGTTTCTATGGTATATGTTAACAGAATTGCATAACAGTAAAGTTCACTAATCGCGGGGAGCCTCCGGTGCATAGCCGGATTTCCCGCGATCTGCCTTATACTTCTTGCCATATAGAATCTCTTTAACAGTTTATTTGTTCATTACATGTGACGAAAAAATCCTGTACGCAATCTTAAAATAGGTGTACTATTAATTTATATGTTTTTCAAGGAGGTGCATTTATGTCCATCGTCAAACAACATCACATCTCATATAAGAAGTCCCCTTCATCAGGAGGCGTTGATGAATGGAAAACCCGCCTGCATAAGTGTAAAGGTATTACAAGTCTCAGGATTGATATAGACCATAAGGATCTCTTCGCCGAATATGACTTGCAGGACTGCAGGGAAGAGGACATTGAAAAGTGTATGGTTGAGATTGGTTTTGAACTCGAAGACAACTTGATGGAACGGTTGAAAAGGGTTTGGATCCATTTTACGGAAGAAAACGAACAGGCAGAGTTAAAACATAAGGCCCCGTCCTGTTGTGACATTACAGAGATTGAGGAAAAAAGAAATTTAAAAAAATAAGGAAGATTTAAATGGTAATAGATCCTGTATGTAAAATGTCAGTCAGTGAATGACTCTGTTCTTCATTACCCCCGTATTTCAGCATTAAATTGCCTTCAAATGCTTATTTAATAAACTGATAAGCCATGAGAAAGTCCTTTCCCGTTAAAAAGTGGTCCTGAGTCGGTACTGTTTAATTTTTTTAATACTTGTACAATATTTCTTGACAAAAATTAATTTTGGGAATAAAATCCCATATTGAAAGTTGGTTCTTTCAACTTTTTAGAAAAGTGCACCGAATTGTTTTGTGCATCCTTTGCTAAGAGCAAACCTTCCGAAAGGAAGGGACGCAGAGCAACGGGACTTATGGACATAGCAAGTCAGTCCATTGTCAGCCGGGCCGCCAAAGGTATTAGTGACTTTGGGCGGCTTTTTTGTTATTTAACCGCCTGAATCCGGATTGAATTAATGAGCAGGGAGAAATTAGAGAAAAAAGAAAGTTTTTTATTTGAAGGTATACTAATCATTTCAGTAATTATTACTATTTGTATCTTAAGTTATGAGAGTTATACGCAAAACTATATTCCTGACAGTAGTATATTGAGCTTTTTTCACAGACTTGGTTATCTGAAGTATTATCCTGTAATTTATCAACCTGGTAAAGGGATATGGCATCCAATAGGCTGGATAGGTTCAGGAATGATGGTGGTAATGATGTTGTACAGCATCAGAAAGCGGGTTGGAATGTTTCGTTCACTTGGTTTGCTGCGTCATTGGCTGTCGGCCCATATGTTTTTAGGTATCATGGGTCCTGTTCTTGTGACTTTTCATACTACATTCAAGTTTAATGGGATAATTGCAACCAGTTTTTGGTCAATGATTATTACTATGATATTCGGGATTCTGGGTAGATACATATATATCCAGATACCCCGAAGCCTTGCAGGAGCTGAACTTAAGGTACAGGATATTGAACGCATGGTTCAGACAATAGATTCCCGTCTGGGTGAAGTCACTAAAGGAGTTAATTTTTCGAATTTGAGCAGGGTGATAGACCGGGGATTAAAGAATCCCGAGAATACCGGTGTTGTCAAAACCCTGTTTTTTATGCTTAGGGACGATATATTTATTTCATATCGGCTTCATCAATTGAATAACGTGTTGAGAAAAAACCATCATTTGCCGTGGACCGTACGAAGGAAAATAGATCTTTTACTAAAGAATAAAGCCGCATTGACCAGGAGAAAGAACTACCTCTCCACTACTCACAAGATACTTCATTACTGGCACATATTTCATGTGCCTTTAGCTATTGTCATGTTTTTGATAATGATCCTGCATGTATGTGTATATTATTTGTTCAGGACTACGCACGTTGCATAATTACTTATGATAAAAAAACTCCTGCTCATCTTGTTTGCGCTACTTATATGTACTGATGCGATGGCCCAGGAAGGCGGTCTTGGGTCGTTAATAAGCCCTGGGGAGCTAACGTCTCCGCATACCAAATATGAAGGGCTAAGCAATTGTACGCAGTGTCATTCTCTGGGCGGAGGTATCCCTGACAGTAAATGTTTAGACTGCCACGATAAACTGGCAGAAAGGATAACAAGGAAGCAGGGTGTTCATTCAAAATATACAGATGTCTGTATAAAGTGCCATAGTGACCATAAGGGAAAGAGATTTAAGATTATTTCCCTCGAAAAAGACAAATTTGATCACGACAAGACAGACTACCCCCTCGAGGACAAACACACCAAGGTTAACTGTAATAAATGCCATAAAAAAGGAGCTGCATATGCCGGCATCTCTCAGGAGTGTCTCTCCTGTCATAAAGACCCTCATAAGGGAAAACTTGGAAAAGACTGCGAACGCTGTCATAACATTAAAGGATGGAAGGACCTTGTTAAGTTTGACCACGAACGGGATTCGAAATATCCGCTAACTGGAAAACATGTTGATGTAAAGTGTAATAAATGTCACGTCAATGACCAATATAAGCTTAAAAAGTTCGAAGAGTGCTTAACATGTCACAAAGACCCGCATAAAGATCAGCCAAAGTGTAAAGATTGTCACACAACGGATAGTTGGAAAAAGGTCAATACAGACCACTCCAAGACAAAATATCCCCTTGTTGATAAGCACAATGATGTAAAGTGTGAAAAATGTCATAAGAAAAGCCAGCTCACCGGGATACCATTCAAGACATGCGAAAATTCATCCTGTCATGAAGATGTTCACAAGAATCAGTTTAAGGGACAGAAATGTGAGGATTGTCACAATATAAAGGGTTGGAAGCCCTCTCTGTTTGAGCATAATGATAAAAAATATACCGGCTATAAACTTGAAGAAAAACATATAAAGACTGATTGTGAGAAGTGTCACGTCAAAGGACGCTATAAACCTTTAAATTCCAAATCGTGTGATACCTCGGATTGCCACAAGGATGTGCACAAAGGTCAGTTCAAGGATGATAAGTGCGAGTCATGCCATATAGTAAAAGGATGGGAGCCGTCGTTATTTAAGCATGAAGCATCCGACTATAAGGGATATAAATTAGACGGTAAGCACATTGAGGTTAAATGTAATAAGTGTCATGTTAAGGGAAAGTACAAACCGCTCAATTATAAGAGCTGTGATACGTCAGACTGTCATAAAGATACACATAAAGGACAGTTTAAGGATCAGACGTGTGAGTCATGTCATGTTGTAAAAGATTGGAAGCCGTCCACTTTTGAACACAATTCCCCGAATTACAAAGGATACAGGCTGGATGGAAAACATCTTAAGACAGACTGCAACAAATGCCATATAGATGGTAAATATAAGCCGATTTCTGACCGTTGTTTTGACTGCCATGAGAAGGAAGATACCCATAAAAATGAGCTGGGAAAAGATTGTGTAAAATGTCATAACACGGCAGATTGGAAAAAATATGCCCTCGATCACAATAAACAGACGAAGTTTCCGCTGATTGGAAAACATAAGGTTGTGAAGTGTGAGGAGTGCCACAAGGATAAGAAGTATTCAACGAAGGCAGAGAAATGTGTTGATTGTCATAAAGATATACATAAAGGTAAATTTGAGGAAGAATGCAGCTACTGTCATACACAGAACAATTGGTTCCCCCGGAAATTCAACCATAAGAAGGAGTCTGGATTTGAATTAAAGGGAGTGCATAATGATATAGGCTGTACTAACTGTCACAAAACTAAAGAGGAGTATAAAGGATTAAACCGATATTGCGTAAGTTGTCATGAAGATCCCCACTTCAATCAGTTCGGCAGGGTGAACTGTACCCAGTGCCACAGCGAAAATTCGTGGAATCCGACACAGTTTGATCACAGCAAGACCGCTTATCCATTAGTAGGCAAACACCGGACAGCAGAATGTCAGGAATGCCACAGAAACCGAATATACAGGAATACAACATCGGCCTGCATTGGCTGCCATCAATCCCAGTATAATGCTGCACCCGGACATATTGAGAATGAGTACGACAGGAATTGTACGCAGTGCCATTTAAATACCTTTTCATCGTGGGCATTTAAACATTTGTCATTAAGTAAAAATTGTTCAAGCTGCCATATCAGCGCCAGACCAGCGAGTCATACTACGAGTGCGGCAAAAGAGACAACGACTTGTGAACTCTGTCATAATTCCATCACTGCCTGGTCATCACATATTCACCCTGTCGTAAGAAATAACTGTTCGACTTGTCATATCAACGACAAGCCATTGACTCATACTACAAGTTTGGCAAAAAATTCCGCGACCTGCGAACTCTGCCATAATTCGACCACTGGCTGGTCATCACATATTCACGCCTCCGTCAGCAGCAACTGCTCAAGTTGTCATGTCAATGACAGTCCTGCCGGACATTTGAATAATCCATCTGTGTATTCAAATACATGCGAGAATTGCCATAAATCTGAGACTGCATGGACTTATTCTCATGGCGCTGCAACAACTGGCTGTGCAGGCTGTCACGCAGCGTACAGTTCACCGGTCAAGCCAGCGACTCACACGACAAACAACTGGACTACATGCGAGAATTGTCACAAGTCTACGACTGCATGGACTTCCACTTACACTCATGGTACGGCAACTACCGGCTGTGCAAGCTGCCATACATCATACAGCACACCTGTGAAGCCAGCAGGCCACTCAACAAACAACTGGACTACATGTGAGAACTGTCACAAGTCTACGACCGCATGGACATTCTCGCACGGAAATGCTTCATCCGGTTGTACAGGCTGCCATGCATCTTACAGCACACCTGTAAAACCAGCTGATCACGCAACTAACAATTGGACTACATGCGAGAGCTGTCACAAGTCTACGACTACCTGGGCCTTTTCTCACGGCACATTAACGACTGGCTGTGCAGGCTGTCATGCGACATACAGCAAACCAGTAAAACCGGCAAACCACACTGCAAACAATTGGACAACTTGTGAGACCTGTCACAAGTCTACGCTTGCATGGACTTTCTCGTATATCCACGGCACAGCAACAACCGGCTGTGCAAGCTGTCATGCGGCATACAGCAAACCTGTAAAACCGGCGACACACGCAACCAACAACTGGACTACATGCGAGAGCTGTCACAAGTCAACGACTGCATGGACATTCTCTCATGGTTCAGCTACGACTGGCTGTGCAGGCTGTCATGCGACATACAGCAAACCAGTAAAACCTGCTAACCACACTGCAAACAACTGGTCAATATGTGAGACCTGCCACAAGTCTACGCTTGCATGGACTTTCTCGTATACCCATGGCACAGCAACTACCGGCTGTGCAGACTGTCATGCATCGTACAGCAAACCAGTAAAGCCGGCGGCTCACGCAACTAACAACTGGACTGTTTGTGAGACCTGTCACAAATCAACGTTGTTATGGGCTTTTTCGCATCCTACTGCGACAACCGGTTGTGCAAGTTGTCATGCGTCTTACAGTAAACCGGTAAAACCTGCTAACCACACAACAAACAATTGGACAACTTGTGAGACCTGCCATAAGTCTGCAATTGCATGGACTTTATCTTATTCCCACGGCACGGCAACGACCGGCTGTGCAAGCTGTCATGCGGCATACAGTAAACCTGTAAAGACGGCGACTCACGCAGCAAACAACTGGACTGTTTGCGAGACCTGTCACAAGTCTACGGCTGCATGGACTTTCTCTCACGGCACTTCAACAACAAACTGCACGAGTTGTCATGCAACGTATAGTAAACCTGTAAAGCCGGCAAGCCATACGACAAACAACTGGACTAACTGTCAGAACTGTCATACGTCAACAACAGCATGGACTTTCTCTCATGGTACGACAACATCGGGATGTGCAAGCTGTCATGCGACATACAGCAAGCCGGTAAAACCAGCCAGTCACACAACTAACAACTGGACAACATGCGAGAACTGTCACAAGTCTACCACTACATGGGCCTTCTCCCATGGTACTTTGACGACTGGCTGTGCAAGCTGTCATGCGACTTACAGCACACCGGTAAAACCTGC
>JADLDG010000003.1 GCA_020846775.1 Nitrospirota bacterium | reverse complement strand
TAAATATGGTGATACAACAATTGGTCGGTTCAATCTTCCATCACATGAAATTGTCACTTTACAAGATTACAGAACCCGGTACTCACAATACCGAACTGATCTGGGAGCAAGAAGAATACATCAGCAACATCCGTTTATTACTATTTGGGATGATCATGAAGTGGCCAATAATTCTTACACAGCAGGCGCACAAAATCACCAACAGGAAGAGGGGGATTATGAGGCCAGAAAAAAGGCGGCACGACAAGCATATTATGAATGGCTTCCGATCAGAGAGAACAGAATATTGTATCGTTCAATCTCCTTTGGCCCATTAGCCGATTTATTTATGTTGGATGAGCGCCTGGAGGGAAGAACAAAACCTGTAGATAGTTTAAGCGACCCTCAATACTATGATGAATCACGTACGATGTTGGGCGCTGACCAACTACAATGGTTTGAAAATCAACTTTCAAGTTCAAAAGCCTTATGGAAACTAGTCGGCAATCAAGTGATCTTTTCAGATATTGACTTGAGCCAGGTGCTGCCAAGTATGCCACGCAACCTGGATTCATGGGATGGCTATCCTGCTGAAAAAAAACAAATCAAGGAACACATTGTCAACAACAGGATTCGTGATGTCGTGTTCCTGACTGGCGACACTCATGCTTCATGGGCAATAGAAGTAGCTACCGATGTAGCCAACACCTACGATCCCATCACTTCACGGGGAGCGTTTGCCATCGAATTTGGAACTCCAAGTATATCCGCTGCCAACAGCAACGAGAGGACCGCCACGGAGGAAGTAAAAAAATCTGAGCTTACATTATTAAATACCAATCCGCACATTAAATATACCAACAACAGAGACCACGGATATATACTCCTCACCTTGACACCGCAATCTGCCACAAGTGAATGGTATTATGTGGAAACGTTAAGGCAAGAAGGCAGCACAGAATTTAAAGGAGAAACGTTAACCGTTCAAAGAGGAACAACATCTATTAGAAAGCTTCAAGATTAATCTACCTTTTTCTTAATCAGTATATTTTCGATGTTGCCATTCTCTGTAAGCAATATGGCAATGTTGCGTGTGGCTGGAAATTGAGCAAGGGTAATCATCATGATAGATGTGATAGGCACAGAAAGAAACATACCTAACAAACCCCAAACAGAACCCCAAAATGAAAGAGCCAGCACGACTACCAGTGGACTTAAGTTCAATGACTTTCCCATGATTTTTGGTTCGATATAATTGCCAACTACTAATTGAATAGCCTGAACGCTAATAAACACCCACAAAAACGACCACAATGAGCCAAACTGAACGATAGCAAACAAGGAGGGTAGCAATGTGGCAATTAAAGAACCCATATAGGGAATATAATTGAAAACAAAGATTAAGAATGCCCAGAGAAACGCATAGTCCATATCGAATAATCTGAGCACTCCATAGCTTAAACCAGCAGTCAGAATGCTAATCCCGGTTTTAAGTGTTATGTACTTATTGGTGGACAAATAAATTTCGTCCAACACTTCCTGGATTCTTGAACGCTTGCGCTGGTCTGGAAAAATAGCATCCATTTTTTTTGAAAAAGCAACCTCCTCAAGCAATAAGAATACGATATAAATGATCACAACAACAATAGTACCTACAGTAGCAGACAAAGAAGAAACAGTACTGGTAAGGAATCCCTGTAGATCAAGTTTATTAATATGCTCCTGTACCTGATCGGTTATGTTCTCAACGCCCATCGATGCTCCAAGGTCTATTAACAAAATATCCAACGCTGACTTATAGGTTGAAAAGTTATCAACTATCTCACTCAAATTGGTAATGATAAGGTTAATCGTGATTTGAACAGCGCCAAATAATATTGCCAGAGAAAGCGTCCCCTTCAACCACTTCGGAAGCTGCCTCCCCCTTATCTTTATCTTACTTATGTAATTGTATAAAGTCTTTATCAGGTACCAAATCATTACTGCCATTACAAATGGCTTCAATAGATCTTTAAAATATATAATAAAAAATATGGCCAATCCGCCCAGTATGGCGACTAGAATAACCCTAAAAATTAAAGTTTCTGAGAAAGACTTTTGTTCCACTATTTAGACGACATTAAAATATCTGTGCCGAGAAACGTACCGTCAGGTGTAGTTACCCATTTTCTGGTTTTTGGGATTCGCGTATCTCCTACGCGTACCTCACCCTCAAGGTAGATAACTTCTCCTTTTTTTGTAGGCTCATCCTTATAAAACATATAACCTTCCATTTTATAGGTAGCCCTATTGATATAAAAATACCAAATGTCGGCTGCATAAGGGACACGCAACACATAGCAATCCTTACCTTCAAACTCTTCCTCCATCACTTTCTCATCCAGTACTGTCCCCTTATCCTTTAATTTCATCGGTAATCCCCACAAATACACATAATAATTCCGGGTTCGTTTCACATCATCACATGTCTTCCCTTCAGGAATATCAGTACAATCATCCATGGTTATTGTCATCTGGTTTCCATTTTCCTCAAGATGAAAGTACCCCTTACTATTATCAATCAACGCTATTGATTTCCTATCAGGCCCGTTGGGACGCTCAGACACAAATTGCATTTCATGGTTAAAGCTGCTCCATTGCCCTTTAGGATCATGATATTGTATCGACTTTTCCAAAATTGCAGCAGCGCTCATTTCTTGTGCGACTGCATAAACGCCAGACGAAACAATGACCAACAGAAGGGTAAGTTTTTTATAGTTCATAACCTTTTATAATAAACAAATATACTCAATACATATGGCACTAATGTTGCCGTTATATAGTCTTAAGTAAATGTGAAGTATTATTACCTTAGAATTAAATTTAAAAATATGCGCTTAATCTCATTATTCATCGTCTTGTTGGTCTTTTCGTTCTCTTCTTTTGCACAAGTGATTGGCATAACCTTTCCCGAGATGGATGCAGAAACTGTGGAGGACAAGGTGGTTTCCTTACCCCAAGACACAAAGGGG
>JADLDG010000002.1 GCA_020846775.1 Nitrospirota bacterium | reverse complement strand
TTTCATACACGGGAAAATGCTCCCCCGGTCTCTTCTCTTCCATAAGGGTATAGTCCCATCTGCAGGAGTTGGTGCATTCACCCATATTAGCGCTCCGGTCCGAAAGAAAGCTGCTGATATAACACCTTCCTGAATAAGATATGCATATTGACCCGTGAACAAATGCCTCGAGTTCGATAGTTGTTTTTCGTCTGATTTCCCTGATCTCGTCCAAAGACAATTCCCGTGAGAGTACGAGCCTTTTTGCCCCAAGGCCTTCCCAGAACAATGCGGCATCATAGTTGGTGATATTTGCCTGTGTGCTGATGTGGACGTCTATTTCAGGCGCCATTTTCCGGATCATCATAAAGACACCGGGGTCTGAAAGTATCACTGCATCGGGCCGGGCCTCTTTAAGAACCTTTATATGTTCTTCAATCCCTGGCAGGTCATTATTGTGAGGAAAAATATTAACAGTTACATATGCCCTGACCCCCAGGTCATGAGCATACTTAACTGCGCTTATTAATTCCTCAGGATAAAAGTTCCTCGCCCTCCCCCTGAGGCTGAATCTTGAATCTCCAAAATAGACCGCATCCGCACCATAATGAATGGCCGTCTTCAGTTTCTCAATATCCCCAGCCGGGGCAAGCAATTCAGGTAGTTTCAACTGTTGCATAGATACCCCATAATACTTTGTTTCATTTATTAAGTCCAAATCAATTTCTAAAACCTGATGAAATAGCCCTTGACAGGGTTCGAAAAATCGTCTAAATATTTAACTTGTTTGTCTGCAAGATTAGCTCAGGAGTTTCGCTATTTGTCTTTTAATAGAGGGAGGTGAGGCATGGGTATATGTTTTATTATCCCACCGTACATGTTGAAAGAGATCGCAATGAGAGGGAGTGCTCAGCAGATGCGTTGTGCCTGGGAGTCGCTGACCATGTCAGAGCAGATGCGTGGTCAACGTCTGTCACTGTCAGTGATTTCAGCAATAGGGAGTACGGCAACCGGCACGAGGCGGCGGACTGTTTATGATGCCGGTAATGGATATACCCTTCCGGGGCGGATCGTTAAATCAGAAGGGTCTGCGAAGATCAAAGATAAAACAGTCAACGAGGCGTATGCGGGTGCAGGACTTACATATGACCTGTTTAAGAAGGTCTTTGGCCGGAACTCTATAGACGACAGGGGGATGCGCCTTGATTCTACTGTCCACTATGGAAAGGATTATGACAACGCCTTCTGGAATGGACAGCAGATGGTTTATGGCGACGGGGACGGGGAGTTGTTTAATCGCTTCACGATAGCGCTTGATGTGATTGGCCATGAGCTGACCCACGGAGTTACACAATATGAGGCGGGACTTGAGTATCAGGGTCAATCCGGGGCACTGAATGAGTCCATGTCTGATGTCTTTGGTTCTCTCGTTAAGCAGTACAGGCGGCGCCAGGAGGCAAAGGATGCCGACTGGCTGATAGGGAAGGGTCTTCTCACCAAAAACGTCAATGGCAGGGGCCTTCGCTCCATGAAGGAACCGGGGACTGCATACGATGACCCGATTCTCGGCAGGGACCCGCAGCCGGGCCATATGAAGGATTATGTGAAGACCAGGGAGGATAACGGCGGTGTACACATCAACTCAGGGATTCCCAACCGGGCGTTCTATGAGACTGCTGTTCGTATGGGTGGACATGCATGGGATAAGGCAGGACAGATTTGGTATGTAGTATTACGTGACAGGCTCAGGCCGGGGTCTGATTTTAATGATGCGGCCGGCCTTACCACGGCTGTGGCAGGGGAGCTTTACGGAAGAGGGAGTCTTGAGGAGAAGGCGGTGAAGGAGGGATGGGCTGAAGTGGGAATTTCCATATGAAGATATATTTTAAAAGGACAGGCGGCCTGGCCGGTATCTCGCTATCCGTGACGCTGGACACTAAGAAACTTCCGGAAGAGGATGCCAGACGATTGCATAATCTGATAAATACCGTCTCTTTTTTTGAACAGCCGGACTCATTCCTTTCATCCAAACCCGGGGTTGACCGGTTTCATTTCGAAATAAGGGCAGAGACGCAGGGACGTGTCAAGACGATTGATATAGACGAGTCAGCAGTCCCGGCCCTGTTCAGGCCCATACTCGATTATTTAATCGAACTCGCACATGCCAGGAAAAAATAAAGAAGTGATTGAGGCATGTCTTACACAGGTACATGAAAATAATCCCCCTTAATCCCCCTTTTTCAAAGGGGGAAATTAGTTACCCCACTTTAGAAAAGGGGGGCAGGGGGGATTTGAAAGGCTATTTTCGGATGAAACCAGAAACAATAAAGCTGTCATTCTTCAATGAAGGCTTATTATACTTAAGCCGACGGCCTGATTGGTCCTCAACAGTACCACCCGCGACCTCCACGATGCACTGTCCTGCCGCTGTATCCCATTCCATTGTAGGGTTAAACCTGGGATATATGTCTGCCGCACCTTCAGCTACTGCACAAAATTTCAGGGAGCTTCCGAATGATTTCTTCTCCTTAACCTTAAGGTTGACTATGTATTGTTCCTCTTCCTTTGAGCTGTGAAGACGGCTTCCGACGACGATTAAACTGTCAGAAGGGTTTGTATTCCTGACATGTATCCTTGAAGCGTCACCTGTACCCTCTGCCTTCCATGCCCCTCCGTCAATAGATGCATAATACAACAACCCCTTTGCCGGCACATATATGACACCTATCACAGGTCTGTCCCCATTAATAAGTGCTATATTGACTGTAAAGTCCCCCCGCCTGCCGATGAATTCCTTTGTACCGTCAAGGGGGTCAACCAGCCAGAAGTAGGTCCACTCTTTCCTCTCATCATATTGTGGCAGGTTCCCTTCTTCTGAGATGCACGGTATATCACCATACTTCTCCTTTAAACCTTTCATGATAATATCGTGAGCCGCTGTATCTGCGGCCGTTACAGGAGAGTTGTCATCCTTGTAATCTATCTGATGGTCTGTTTTATAAAACTCCATAATGGCCTCTCCGGCCTGTCTGGACATCAGTATAAGATCGCTGATATCAATTTTCATTCACTGATACTATCATATGGAAAAATCACTTACAATCAATAAGAATATTGCATATTGGTTCTACGAATAGTAGCATAATATGCTAATGGACCCGGTATGCGGTTTTATCAAGTGCAAGAGACAACTATTTACATAGAAGCCATGTGCTGTGAAAATGAGGCACGGCTTGTGAAGAACAGTGTTCAGGGCTTGAACGGTATAAAGGGCTGTGATGCTAATCTTGTGTCACGGAGCCTGAAGGTCTCATATGACCCTGCTCTAATATCAATTAAAGACCTCCTGAAGGCAATAGATAAGACCGGCATGAAGGCCAGTCTGAAGAAAGAGGAAAAAGATGACCGGGCTGCTGTATGGTGGAGGCAGCCGCGATTACTTGCCCTTATTGCCTGCGGCTTATTCATATTTGCAGGATTTATCACTGAGATTATCCTTGGACTTCCCCATGGCAAGGCAAGACTCCTCTATGGAATCGCTATTATTGCCGGCGGCTATTACCCGGCAAAGATGGGGATCACCGCACTCAAGACTCTGACACCGAATATCAGGACGCTTATGGTTGTTGGCGCTATAGGGGCGTTGATCCTTGGACTCTGGGTGGAGGCAGCATTGCTGGTATTTATTTACTCCCTCGGCGATGTACTGGAGGCATATGCGACAGACAGGGTTAGAGGGGCTGTCAGGGCGCTTATGGGGATTGCACCTAAGGAAGCCTCGGTCAGAAGAAATGGTGAGATCGTTCTTCTATCTGTGGACGACATAGGGATTGGAGATACTGTTATTATTAAGCCCGGAGAGAGGGTCCCACTTGATGGAGAGGTTATCTCCGGTAACTCATCGGTAGATCAGGCGCCTATAACAGGTGAGTCAATGCCTGTAACAAAGGTACCCGGTGATGAAGTCTTTGCAGGGAGCATTAATCAGAGGGGGGCGCTTGAGGTCAGGGTATCGAAACTCTTTCAGGATACGACACTTGGCCGGATAATACATTATGTAGAAGAGGCAGAGTCACGGAAATCAGGATATCAGCGGTTCGGAGAGACCTTTGGCAGATACTACACCCCCTTAATGTTTGCGCTTGCAATTGTTGTGATGATAATCCCTGCCATAATCTTTGGTAATTTTTCAGGATGGTTTTACCGGGGGCTTGTTGTCCTTGTTGTCTCATGTTCCTGCGGAATTGCCCTATCTATACCAGTCTCAGTTGTTGCGGCTATTGCAAATGCAGCAAGACATGGAGTCTTAATCAAGGGCGGGGCATACCTGGAGATTGCCGGAAAAGTTAAGGCGATTGCTTTTGACAAGACAGGCTCTCTGACAGTTGGAAGGCCGGTTGTCACAGATGTGATACCGTTCGGAGGTGTTACAGAGGAGTCTGTACTGAGTATAGCGTCTTCAGTAGAGAGCCTTTCAGAGCATGTACTTTCTGACGCAATAATCAGCCGCACAAAGGAAAGGGGGATTTCTATACAGGAAGCCGCACGATTTGAGGCATTTCCCGGTGTTGGAGCCAAGGCTTTTGTGGATGGTAAACCTTACTGCGTTGGCAATAAATTGCTATGTGCAGATACTGGTATAATAACAAAAGATGCAGAGGAAAAAATAAAACAGCTTGAGGAAGAGGGTAAGACCCTTATCTTCTTAACTACCCTGGATGAACATCTCATAAACAGTGACTCACAAAGGATGATGCAAATCCCCCTTGATCCCCCTTTTTCAAAGGGGGAAATCAGCTTCCCCCCTTCTGGAAAGGGGTGGGGTGAGGAAATTCCCATCCCCTTCAAGGGGAGGGAAGGGGTGGGGATGGGGTCTTCAGGTGAACTGCTTGGTCTAATCGCCATCAGGGATGAAATCCGTCCTGAGGCAGCGAGTACACTAAAGCGGCTTAAAGAAATGGGGGTGACCGGCCTTGTTATGTTGACAGGAGATAATGAGCATGTGGCGCGTGTTATGGCGGAAAAGGCAGGGAT
>JADLDG010000001.1 GCA_020846775.1 Nitrospirota bacterium | reverse complement strand
GATGGGGCGTTCATAAAATAAAAATGTCCTCTTCAGGTCAGTGCCCATCTCTTTTTCATAATAGGTTGAATTGGACCATGTCCAGACAGGACTTTCCATATCAATCGGGCCCAAAGCTGACGATAGCCTTTCACGTGCGGCGTTAAAAACACCTTCACTTCCAAACAATATTGCTGTAAACAACTTAACCTGCTTAACGGGTCTTATAATTCCCATAATAATGTGTTAGACTATTTTAATATGAACTTAATACTAATGCAAATATCATGCAATATGTACCCTAAATCATTTTTTATACGATATTGGCGAAGCGAACGGGTAAATCCCCCACATGAAGCAGTCTTGAATCAGAATATTACTTGACAAGCACTTCATAAATCAATAAAATAACGTGTTTGTGTAAGGGGGTTTTTAATTATGAAGACTAATTCAGCTAGAAAAGAAGATGTAAAGAGGGACTGGTTTGTGGTGGATGCGGATGGCAAGGTGCTTGGAAGGCTTGCATCCCAGGTTGCGTCTGTACTGAGGGGGAAGCATAAACCGATATATACCCCGCATATAGATACCGGTGATTTTGTTGTTGTGGTCAATGCCGGTAAGATCAGGATTACAGGGACCAAGGTGAATGATAAGGAGTTTTATCACCATTCAGGGTATCCTGACGGGTTGAAAAAAGAAAGCCTCCGTCAGTATGTTGAAGAAAAACCTGACGAGCTTATAAAACGGTCTGTTTGGGGAATGCTTCCAAAGAACAAGCTTGGCAAGGCCATGTTAAAGAAATTGAAAGTTTATACAGGCGGTGTACACCCGCATGATTCACAGATGCCTAAGGCACTGGAAATAAAGGAGTAATGAATGAACACAACAACACAACACAGTGCGACAGGTAAGAGAAAGAACGCGATTGCACGCGTCAGATTAGTCCCTGGTGAGGGAAAGATCGTAGTCAATGACAGGCCGGCAGAGGATTACTTCCCTGGCCATACCCTGATCAGACTTATCAAGCAGCCTCTTGACTTGTTGTCATTAACAGGGAAATTTGATATATATGCAAACATAGCCGGGGGAGGGATTGCAGGTCAGGCAGGTGCATTAAGGCACGGAATTGCGAAAAGCCTGCTGGATGTCAATCCTGAATACAGGCGTCCATTGAAAAGCAAAGGCTTTCTCACGAGAGACGCGCGTGAAAAAGAGAGAAAAAAACCAGGGCAGAAAGGGGCCCGTAAGAAATTCCAATATTCCAAGAGATAATGCCGGGGTATTAACTCTTTTCCAAGAATGCTAAAGGTAGCTGTTGCAGGGGCGAGTGGTTATACAGGAGGTGAGTTGTTAAGACTCCTGGCCCTGCACCCTTATGTCAAAGTAGTTGCTGTTACCTCAGAAAAATCTTCAGGTAGACCAATAACACAACTGTTTCCAAGTCTGTCGCGGTTTTATGACCTGACGCTTGAGCCGCTAACTTCAGAGGTTATGTCAGGGGAGGCTGAGTTGATATTCACTGCCCTGCCTCACGGGACATCTGTTGCACCTGTCTCGGATTTTGTGAAGATGGGCAAGATGGTCGTGGATCTAAGTGCAGACTTCAGGTTAAAAGACCCGCTTACCTATGAGAAGTGGTATGGCGTGAATCACACGGCTGAATCTTTACTGCGGAGCGCTGTGTATGGACTGCCTGAGATCTACAGAAACAATATACGTGGGGCAACTCTGGTTTCAAATCCGGGATGTTATCCTACGGCAAGTATCCTCGGTATAGCGCCCCTGATGAAAAGCGGATTTTATAACGGCGGGAAGATTATTATAGATGCCAAGTCAGCTATTTCAGGTGCAGGACGTTCGCCGTCCCTCTCCTTTCACTATCCGGAGGCAAATGAAGGGATGGAGGCGTACAAGGCCGGCACCCACAGGCATATCCCGGAGATTGAGCAGGTGCTGTCAGATGTAGCAGGAAGCACGGTAACCACATGCTTTGTTCCGCACCTGATCCCGGCAAACAGGGGGTTGTTGAGCACTTGTTATGTGTCGTCTGATTTCAGCGGGGAGACGAATGATATTGTTAAACTTTACAGACAGTACTATAATGGAGAGACATTTGTGAGGGTACTCGATGCAGGGAGACAGCCAAATATAAGGGATGTAAAAGGGGCTAATTTCTGCGACATAGGGATCTCCCTTGATAAACGTAATGGGTTTATAATAGTCACCGCGGCGATAGACAATCTCGTAAAGGGTGCAGCAGGCGCCGCTATTCAGAATATGAATATAATGAAAGGCTATGAGGAGACAACAGGCTTAATGCAGCCAGGCCTGTTTCCATAATTATGAAAGAAATACCAGGCGGTATAACCGCACCAAAAGGATTCTTTGCCTCCGGCATTTACGCCGGTATAAAGCGAACCAATAAATTAGACCTCGCTATTATTTACAGCGAGAGAGATGCCGCAGTTGCAGGTACCTTTACAACTAATAAGGTAAAGGCCCCGCCTGTTATCTTTACGGAAAAGCAGATCAAGAATGGCAGGGCGAGGGCGGTAATTGTAAACAGCGGTAATGCAAATGCCTGTACAGGGGCTCAGGGAATGAAAGATGCAAAAGAGATGGCAGATCTGACAGCGGATGCCCTGTTTATTGATAAGGACCTTGTATGTGTCTCTTCAACCGGTGTTATTGGTGAACTCCTTCCAATGAGCAGGATAAAAGCTTCCATTAAACAGGCTGCTAATTCCATAAGCCCGGATGGTGGCAGTGATGCTGCAATTGCAATCATGACGACTGATACATTCCCTAAGGAGGTAGCTGTAAGGGGGCGTGTTGGCGGAAAGACGATCACTGTTGGCGGGATAGCAAAAGGTTCAGGAATGATCCATCCTGATATGGCAACTATGCTGGCATTTATTTCTACAGATGCTGCTGTAGACAAAAGTACACTTAGGGCGATATTGAGTAAAGAAGTTAACAAGTCATTCAATAAGATTACTGTAGATGGAGATACAAGCACTAACGATATGGTGTTATGTATGGCAAACGGAATGGCCGGGAATAGTCCGCTGGCCAATAAGGATCTTGCCCTTTTTCAGAAAATGATCGGACATGTATGCCGCAGTCTTGCCCTGATGATTGCAAGGGACGGTGAAGGGGCAACTAAACTTGTAGAGGTGTTCGTACGAAGGGCAAAGAGTGATAAGGACGCAGAGAAGGTCGGATTTGCAGTAGCCAATTCAAGCCTTGTTAAAACCGCCATCTTTGCAGGCGACCCCAACTGGGGACGTATCATGGCCGCTATTGGCTATTCAGGAGCAGTGGTTATCGAGGATCGTATATCCATTTCATTTGATAAAGTGAAGTTGGTCAGGAATGGTCTTGGTCTGGGCAAGGAAATTGAGAAGAAGGTAGCCGAGGTCATGAAGAACAAAGAGTATTTGATTACTATAGATTTGAACGTTGGAAATTGTGAAACCTCTGTTTGGACGACAGATCTTTCATATGACTATGTAAAGATCAATGTAGCCTACAGGTCATAGCCCTAATTATTTATTGCAATTTTTGCTGACTTATGCTAACTTTTTCTGCTGGACTAACAAATTTAATTTTCACAACAGTTACTGGAGGGTAGTTTATTATGGGAGTAGCAATTAAAGAATTACTTGAGGCAGGGGTACATTTCGGACATCAGACTAAAAGATGGAATCCAAAGATGAAGAAATTCATATTTGGTGAGAGAAATGGAATCTATATAATTGACCTGCAAAAGACAATGGCTAACTTCGAAGAAGCCAGCGAATATCTGAAGGAAGTGGCCATTCAGGGAAAGCCGGTCCTCTTCATAGGAACAAAGAGACAGGCACAGGAGATTGTCGAGGCTGAGGCAAAGAGATGCGGGATGTTCTTTATTAATCAGAGATGGCTCGGCGGCATGCTCACAAACTTTGCGACTATAAGAAAGAGTATTGACAAATATAAGAAGTATGAGAAGGCGCGTGAAGACGGTACACTTAATCAACTGCCAAAAAAAGAGGTTATAGGAATTGAAAAAAAGATGGCCCAGATGGATAAGATATTCGGTGGAATAAAAGGGATGAACGTCCTCCCTGGAGTCATCTTCGTAATTGATACAAAGAAAGAGACTATAGCGGTGCATGAGGCAAACAGGCTTGGTATTCCGGTCATAGGTGTAGTAGATACGAATTGTAATCCTGATAATATAGATTATGTAATACCAGGCAATGACGATGCTATAAAGGCGATCAGACTCATCTGTTCCAAGGTTGCAGATGCCGTTCTTGAGGGAAAGGCTATCTATGATGCAAGGGGCGGAGTTAAACAGGATATTGCTGTAAAAGCAGTAGAAGAACAACAAACTGCAGAGGCGGAAGCGGTAACTGAGATTGACGCAGTAACATCCAAGGAGGCATAATCAGCAATGGTAACGATAAGCAGTGATACGGTAAGAGAACTCAGGGAAAAGACCGGCGTTGGTATAATGGACTGCAAGAGGGCATTGGCCGATTCAGGTGGTGACCTTGAGAAGGCGGTAGACTTGTTAAGACAGAAGGGACTTGCATCGGCTGCCAAAAAGTCATCACGTGAGACAAAAGAGGGTGTGATAAGCAGTTATATTCATGGCGCCGGAAAGATTGGCGTGCTTGTAGAGGTTAATTGCGAGACAGATTTTGTGGCGAGGAATTCAGAGTTTCAGGAACTCGTGAAAGATATTGCAATGCAGATTGCGGCTTCGAATCCTTCATATGTCCGGCGTGAAGATGTCCCGGCTGATGTGCTGGAAAAGGAGCGCGATATATATAAGATACAGGCCAGGGAATCGGGCAAACCTGAACATGTGCTCGATAAGATCGTTGAAGGAAAGGTTGAGAAATTCTTCGTTGAGACATGCCTTCTTGAGCAGTCATTCATCAAGGACCCCACTGTCACAATAAATGACATGGTTCAGCAAAAGATCGCCAAGATCGGTGAAAATATCTCGATTAAACGTTTTACAAGATACCAGCTCGGCGGTTAAGCCAGACATATCGTAAAATGACTCAAAAAAAAGGCTTTAAGAGGGTACTTCTCAAGGTCAGCGGTGAGGCCCTGATGGGTGAAAAGGGATATGGTATAGATCCCGCCGTAATTGACTCCATCGCAGATGAGATCAAGGCTGTTTATGATGCCGGGGTTGATATAGCGATCGTAATAGGCGGCGGCAATATATTCCGTGGACTTGGGGCAGCGGCTACCGGTATGGAACGGGCGTCAGCAGACTACATGGGGATGCTGGCGACGGTGCTTAATTCCCTTGCCCTTCAGGATGCACTTGAGAAAAAGGGTGTTGTCACCAGGGTCCAGTCTGCAATTGAGATGAGGGCGCTGGCAGAGCCTTATATAAGGCGCAGGGCTATCAGGCATCTTGAGAAAAAAAGGGTAGTGATATTCGCAGCCGGTACCGGCAATCCATATTTCAGTACCGATACTGCCGCCTCACTTCGCGCCATGGAGACAGGGGCCGACGTAATCCTTAAAGGCACAAAGGTTGACGGAGTCTATGATACAGACCCGGTGCTCAATAAAGATGCAAAGAAATTTAAAACACTTTCTTATCTTGATGTCTTGAAGTTGGGACTCAAGGTAATGGACTCCACAGCAATCTCCCTATGCAAAGACAACAACCTCCCAATAATTGTATTCAATCTGAGGGAAAAGGGAAATGTCAAAAAGGTGGTTATGGGCGAGGACATCGGCACGGTAATTAGTTGATGAGGGTCTCAATACATGATAGGCAATATTAAAAATAAGGCTGCAGAGAAGATGGAACAGACGCTGAGTGTCTTTAGAAAAGACATCGCAGCCATGCGTACGGGCAGGGCTTCCGTATCAATAGTTGAGAATATATCAGTGGACTATTATGGCACACCCACCCCTGTCTCACAGGTGGCTGCCCTTACCGTTCCGGAGAGCAGGATGATTGTAATTCAGCCGTGGGAACAGCGTTTGATACCTGAGATTGAAAAGGCCATCATGACATCGTCGCTTGGCCTGACGCCCTCCAATGACGGAAAGATTATAAGAGTTCCTGTCCCGGCGCTTACTGAAGAGCGAAGGAAGGATATTGTCAAGACGGTAAAGAAAATGGCTGAGGATGCCCGTGTTGCGGTACGCAATATACGAAGAGATGCCAATGATGAAGCAAAGAGGGCAGGCAAAGAGGCAAGCATCTCGGAAGATGAAATCAGAAAATCTCAGGACGAGTTGCAGAAGCTGACAGATCAGTATATTCATAAGGTTGATGAAGTACTGAAGAAGAAGGAACAGGAAATAATGGAAGTATAGTTGGCGCTTCCTTGCACCTGGGCATTTTTGAGCGCCAACTATGGATGCAATATGGGCATTATAAGACAGGGTAGCACATATTTCCATGAATGGTTTTAAGCGCAGGTTAATAAGGAGGTTTTATGGTTAAGAAACTTGGAATTTTATTGGGACGTTCGATTACAGTGTATCTGATTATTGCCATGTTCGTTATTGCATCAGTACCGACTCAATCAGCCGCTATGTTTCTTTCTTCAGGCACTACCGGTGTCTCTGCTGCCGATGTAGTCGTGGATGCCGCAGCTGATGCAGTCAGGGTAAGGACATTTCTCGAATCCAAGATTGTCAGGCAGCGGCTCTCAGATTTCGGGCTTACTTCAGAAGAGGTATCATCCAGGCTGAATCATCTTTCTGCTGACCAGATGCATCAGATAGCCTCTCATATTGGTCAGGTAGATGCCGGAGGAGACAGCTTTATCGGTGGCATTATCGCCATGCTGGTGATAATTATTCTCGTTTTAGTGGTGCTGAAGTTAATGGGACTCGAGGTTGTAATTAAATAAATTTAATTAATGGATATATTTAAAAAATCTAATAAGACCCCACGGCTCAGGGCCGCTGGGGTCTTTCTTTTTTCAGGGTTGATTTTTGCTGCGCTGGCAGGATGTTCAGCAGGCAGCCATGGTTACACAACTGAAGCGGGATTTAATACACCTCTGTCGTCGTCATACATACCTGATGTACCCTTTTACCCGGGTGAAGATTACCAATGCGGGCCATCTGTCCTTGCCGGTGTCTTAAATTACCGTGGATACGATATTAAGCCTGAAGATATATCAAAAGAGATTTACCTGAAAAATATCAGGGGTACCCTTAATATTGATATGGCTGCTTTTGCGCGCAGGTTTGATGACGCAGATGTCAGGGAATTTCAGGGTAATATTACATTTTTAAAAGAGAATCTGTCCATGAATAATCCGTTGATCGTCTTTGTTGACCTTGGTATATGGAATATCAGGAAAGGGCATTACATGCTTGTGGTAGGCCACGATGACACTGCCGGAGGGTTCATTGTCTATTCTGGTGCAGAGAAAGACAAGGTTATAAGTTATAAAGATTTTATGAGGATTTGGAAACGGGGCAGCTACTGGGCGTTACGAATTACAAAAAAATGAAAAAACCGTACATTGATATACTTGCAATTATATTAATATTCTCAGTCTCTTCCTGTGTCACAATCCCAAGGTTAATAGTCATGCATGACCCTCTGACAATGAATGAACACATTACCCTCGGCCTCAGTTATGAACAAAAAGGAGAGGATGACCTTGCGGTTAAAGAGTATGACAAGGCAATCAGAATTTCGAAGGACGACTTCAGACCATTTCTTTATGCAGGTAATGTTTACTACAAAAAAAAAGATTATAAACTTGCTGAAAGATATTATAATAAAGCGTTAAAGGTTGCACCGGATAACGGAGATGTGCATAATAACCTTGCATGGGTCTATCTTGATACAGGCAGGTTTGCGGATGCTGGCAGGGAGGCAGAGAAGGCGGTCAGAATAGAGAGGAGTCCGTATTACCTGAATACACTGGCTAATATTTATTATCGTGTGGGAAGATATGAAGATGCAAGGAAAATATTAGAGGAGGCTATGGTGCTTACCTCGCCAGATGATAAGTCATTACGGGATGATGAGATAAAGTTGCTTGAAGAGATAAATATGAAAATCCCCCTTAATCCCCCTTTTTCAAAGGGCGAAATTAGTTACCCCACTTTAGAAAAGGGGGGCTGGGGGGATTTGAAAGGCTATTTCGAGTGAATCTAACAATCGCTGAGATGAATCTTTCCAATTTAGTCCATAACCTTAACCAGGTGAGAATGTTAATTCCTGCAGGCTGTAAAGTCCTTGCAGTTGTAAAGGCCAACGCCTATGGTCATGGAAGTATAGAGGTGTCGCGGGAGCTTGAAAATGCCGGTGTAGATATGCTTGGAGTCGCTACTGTTGATGAGGGACTTCGCCTGAGGAAGGCCGGTATCAACAAAGACATCCTGGTCCTTGGATTAATATGTGCCGGCAGTGTACAGGATATTATAAAGTGGCGCTTAACACCTGTTGTTTACAGTCAGTCTGTGGTAAAGTCGTTGTCTGAGGCATCCTGTTCGGCAGGCATAAAAGTACCGGTTCATGTAAAAGTGGATACCGGTATGAGAAGGATCGGGGTTGACTCAGACGATGCAGCAGAGTTTGTCTCAAGTATCTCAAATTTCAAAGGGATTACGATACAAGGCCTGATGACCCATTTTGCAGAGTCAGACCTTGATGATAAGGATTTTGTAAAGGAGCAGTTGAGCAGGTTTTTAACAGCATGCAAAAATATCGAAGAGGCTGGTATCAGAATACCTCTGAAACATGCAGCCAATAGTGCGGCGATTATTGATATGAAGGAAACTCATCTCGACATGGTGAGGCCCGGGATAATGCTGTATGGCTATTCGCCATCTGCTCTGTCTCGGGAAAAGGCTGATCTGAAACCGGTAATGACATTGAAGAGCAGTATCATATATGTGAAAAAGGTCCCTCCCAAGACAGGTATAAGTTATGGCAGGATTTTCACTACGAGTCGTGAAACCATTGTGGCTACTCTGCCTGTCGGATATGCTGATGGCTTCAGCCGCCGTCTGTCAAATACAGGGCAGGTCATTATAAGAGGAGTTCGTGCCCCTGTAATTGGACGGGTCTGTATGGATATGACGATGGTTGATGTTACCGATATTCCGGGTGCAGCAGTTGGTGATGAGGTTGCAATTATAGGCGGCCCGGATGGTAATGGTATATATGCTGATGACATAGCACGCTGGACCGATACAATACCGTATGAAGTGTTGTGCGGGATAGGCGAGAGGGTTGACAGGGTGTATATAAAATGATAATCAGATCATTTGCATACATAGGCAAGGGCACACTGAAGCTCACAGAGGAGATCGGGCGTGGTTCTATAATGTTCTGGCAGACTCTATCATGGAGTTTCAGACGTCCTTTTAATCTTCGTATAATTTTTCAGCAGATGGAGGCGATAGGTTTTAATTCGCTCCCGGTTGTCATTATCATGGCGTTGTTTACAGGAATGGTTCTTGCGATTCAGACATACACTGGCTTCAAGAGATTCAACGCAGAGAATTTTGTGGGTACTGTCGTTGCGCTTTCAGTTGCAAGAGAGCTCGGTCCGGTACTCACAGGGCTTATTGTATCTGGCCGGGCAGGAGCCGCCATGGCTGCTGAGTTGGGTACAATGCGTGTTACAGAACAGATAGATGCACTTGTGACCCTGGCGACTAATCCTGTAAAACATCTTGTTGTGCCGAGGTTTATTGCGGGACTTATTGTGCTGCCTTTGCTTGTAATAATTGCTGACATCATTTCTGTAATCGGCGGTTATTTAATAGCCGTCTATGTATTAGGCGCCAATTCCGTTATTTATATGCGAATGACTACTGAGTATATAGAATTAAATGATGTGTACGGGGGGCTGCTTAAGGCGTGCGTTTTTGGTGTCATCATCTCTACGGTCAGTTGTTATAAGGGGTTCTATACGCAGGGCGGTGCAGAGGGCGTCGGGAGGGCAACGACAGGCGCCGTGGTGTTATCCATGATGTTTGTCCTGATTGCAAACTATTTTATGGCAGCCTTGCTGTTCAGGTAAATCGGCAAATTAGCAATGAGCAGCAAACAATCAGCAATAAGTGATAATAAGTAAGTAGTAAATAGTGGGCATTTTTTTATGATAGAAATTGTCAACCTGCATAAATCCTTCAACACCAAGCAGGTCCTTCGTGGTGTTAATCTTAATATAGAGCGCGGCGAGACTATGGTTGTTATCGGAGGGAGCGGTTCAGGCAAGAGTGTACTTATTAAACACATAATCGGGCTCCTGATACCTGATGAAGGGAGTGTCACGATTAATGGTGTTGACATTTTCACCTTATCTGAAGGAGAATTGAATAATATAAGAAAGAAATTCGGTATGTTATTTCAGGGTGCGGCGCTTTTTGATTCGCTTACTGTCTGGGAAAATGTCGGATTTGCTCTCAAACAGCACACCCATATTTCAAAGGAGGAGATCCGCGATATCGCATCGCGTAAACTTGAAATGGTAGGTCTCAGGGGGATCGAAGACCTCATGCCATCCGAGTTGTCAGGCGGGATGAGGAAGAGGGTGGGACTTGCAAGGGCAATAGCTATGGAGCCTGAGATCCTTCTATATGATGAACCTACGACAGGTCTTGACCCGATAATGGCTGACGCGATAAATGACCTTATTTTAGATATGAAAAACAAGATTAATGTTACCGGGGTTGCTATAACTCATGACATGACCAGCGCTTACAAGATAGGCGACAGGATAGCGATGTTGTATGAAGGCCGTATACACGGTGTCGGTACTCCTGATGAGATCAGGATGTCAGATGATCCTGTAATCAGGCAGTTTATCACAGGAAGTTCGGTCGGGCCGATAAAGGCTGTGTAGGAAGTAAAGGAGGAAGAGTGCAGTCTTTTACAACTGAAGTAAAAGTTGGGATATTTGTTGCAGTAGCGCTTGTATTTCTTGGATACATGACAGTCAGGATAGGGGATCTGACTTTCGGTCGTGATACAGGATATATTGTCTATGGTGTGTTTGATTCTGTCGCGGGCCTTGATGTCAAGGCCCCTGTAAAAATGGCGGGTGTTGCGATTGGAATTGTAGAGACGATAACGCTTGACGACAGCAGGGCCAAAGTTGGAATGAGGATCAAGCCTGACGTTAAGATAAAAAGGGGGGTTATCGCTGCGATGAAGACCGAGAGTCTTCTTGGAGAGAGATATGTTGAATTGATCCAGGGTGACAGGGAGGTCTATCTGAAGGATGGTGATGTTATAGCGAAATCTATAAGTGTGGCAGACATTGACAGCCTGATAACAAGGATTGACAGTGTTGCAGTGGACCTTAAGACAATAAGCAGTTTCTTCAGTGAGACACTGGGGGCTCCGGAAACCAAGAAATCCATTAATGAAATAATAGTGAATATGAGAAATCTTACTGCAAATCTTGCCAACATTGCAGAGCGCGACAGCGACGCCATTGAAAAAGTTATCCAGGACCTGAGCGACCTCATTGCAGGTGTTAAGGAGATGACTGTAGAAAACAGGGAACCGCTTAAAGGGGCCATAGCCAATCTTGAAGGCATAACGAAGGATATAAGTGACATGGCCAGGGACAACAGGGAGCCGTTGAAGTCAACCATTGCCAATCTGAATCAGGTCTCGGCAGACATAAGGGAACGTACACCCAGGATACTGGAAAGGGTTGATAACCTTGTTGAAAGGGTGGACAAGGGTGAGGGTACTGTCGGTAAGCTGATGAAGGAGGATGGGTTGTATAATAAGCTTGATTCTGCGTTGGCAGGTGTTGATAAATATATATCTGCAATGGACAGGTTCACGCTTAATCTGGGATTCAGGGGTGAATACATGTTTGATGAGGGTGATACCAAGGGGTATTTCTCCCTTAAGCTGCAGCCTCGGGATGATAAATTCTATTTGTTTGAGATAATAGATGACCCAAAGGGTAAGGTAAAGGTGACAGACACAGAGGTTACAACCACTCCCGGCACCCTGGTCAAGACTCATGAGGTCAAGAGGGAGGATGCTTTAAAATTCAGCGCTCAATTTGCCAGGCGGTTTGGAGATGTAACCTTCCGCGGCGGTCTGATGGAAGGGAGCTTCGGGGTTGGGGCAGATTATCATGTTATTAATGATAAGGTAAAGGCGACAGTGGACGCATGGAAATTTGATGGAGAGGTAGATGCAGAAAATCCTCATGTAAAACTAACGGCGAGCTATACAGTTTTCAAGACGCTCTTTATAAATGCAGGCGTTGATGATGTCGCCAATGAAAAGACCTCAAGCACCTTTGCCGGGATTGGCCTGACATTCGACGATGAAGATCTTAAATACATTATGACGAGGCTTCCGGTCTCGCTGCCGTAGTCTACTCCTCTTCCATTAGTCTTGCCAGTACCGAGTAATCTTCAAGCGTGGTTGTATCCCCGACCTTTTCCTTGCCATAAGCAATATCCTTGAGAAGCCTCCTCATTATCTTTCCGCTTCTTGTCTTTGGCAGGGCATCGGCAAATCGTATTTCATCAGGTTTGGCGATAGGACCGATCTCCTTTGAAACATGCTCCCGCAACTCCTTTTTGAGAGCCTCCGACGGCATATAGCCGATGTCAAGGGTTACAAATGCCGATATACCCTGTCCCTTCAAGTCATCCGGCCTTCCAACTACAGCTGCCTCAGCGACCTTTGAATGGCTGACAAGTGCGCTCTCTATCTCCATGGTGCTGAGTCTGTGCCCTGCTACATTAATAACATCATCAACCCTGCCCATGACCCAGAAGTATCCGTCCTCATCACGCCTTGCACCATCACCGGTAAAGTAAACGTCTTTAATCTCATCCCAGTACTGTTTTTTGTATCTCTCGGGATCACCATAAACAGTCCTCAGCATTGAAGGCCATGGCCTTTTTATTACGAGGAACCCGCCCTGATTTGCAGGCACTGACTTTCCATCTTTCGTGACTACATCAGCGGAGATACCGGGTAGTGGTTTTGTAGCTGAGCCTGGTTTGGTCGGGGTTGCGCCTGGAAGAGGAGATATGAGTATAGAGCCTGTCTCTGTCTGCCACCACGTATCAACGATCGGACACTTTTCCTTACCAATGATCTTGTGGTACCAGATCCATGCCTCAGGGTTGATCGGTTCACCGACTGAGCCAAGGAGGCGCAGGCTGCCGAGGTCATTTTGCAGAGGCCACTTATCTCCATATTTAATAAGTGTCCTGATAGCTGTAGGGGCGGTATAGAAAATGTTTACCTTGTATTTGTCAACTATCTTCCAGAACCTGTCAGGCTGGGGGTGCAGCGGTGCACCTTCATACATCAGGCTTGTCGCTCCGTTTGACAGGGGGCCGTAGATTATATAGCTGTGACCTGTTACCCAGCCTATATCTGCCGTACACCAGTATGTGTCTTCGTCCTTAAGGTCAAAGACCCACTTTGTCGTAATATGAGCGCCGAGCAGATAGCCGCCTGTTGTATGAACTACACCCTTTGGTTTGCCTGTGGTGCCGCTCGTGTATAGGATAAAGAGGGGATGCTCGGAGTCTAACGGTACTGCCTCGCACTTATCGGAGGCATCCTTCATCAGGTCATGCCACCAGAGGTCACGTCCCGCAGCCATCTCCATTGCCTGTCCTGTCCGCCTGCAGACAATGACCTTTTCAACTGTAGGTGTATTCTTTACAGACTCGTCTACCTTATCTTTAAGCGTTACAATCTCACCGCGTCTGTGTCCGCCGTCAGCAGTGATAATCAGTTTTGCCTGAGAGTCATTTACACGGTCTTTAAGCGCCTCGCTGCTGAAACCGCCGAAGACAATGTTGTGGATGGCCCCTATCCTTGCGCATGCGAGCATGGCAATAGGAAGCTCCGGTATCATCGGCATGTATATGGCAACCCTGTCTCCTTGAGTTACTCCAAGCGACTTTAATACATTAGCGAATTTTGAAACTTCACGGTGCAGGTCCTGATAGGTGAGGGTCCTTGAGTCACCAGGTTCGCCTTCCCAGATGATGGCAGCCTTATTCTTTCGCCATGTAGTCAGGTGTCTGTCAAGGCAGTTATAGGAGAGATTAATTTCACCGCCAACGAACCACTTTGCAAATGGCGGATTCCACTCAAGCACCTTATCCCATTTCTTAAACCAGTGTAATTCGCCTGCAAGCCTCCCCCAGAATTCATCAGGATTGTCCTCCGCCTCTTTCCTTAAGCGTTCATAATCTTCCATACTTTTGATGTGCGATTTTTCACTGAAAGTCCTGTCTGGCGGGAATACGCGTTTTTCCTTTAGAATTGACTCAATGTCTGCTTCCGGCATTAGGCACCTCCATTTTGAAATGATAGCTGATTTTAGTATACATAGATTGATAGTGTCAAATGAAATGAAACTACACGCGTAATCTCTCGGTTAACAGAGGTATCCTGTCATACAAACCATCATTCCTGTCATCCCGAACTTGTTTCGGGATCTCCTCACGTAGCCACGTATGAGATCCTGAAACGATGCTGAAACAAGTTCAGCACATGGTTCAGGATGACAGGAAGATGACAGTAACATGATATTCCCGTTCACAGAGACATTACATTAAGTAGCTAAATATTTCTTGACAAGCGATTATTATTTAGCTATATATAAATACCTTCTATCATGGCAAACTGTCTGAGAGGGCAGGGCGCAAAGCCAACGGGGCTTATATCAGGAATTTAAGCAAGCCGGGCTGCCGAGGTGACAATGATTTTTTTAATTGTTGTCCGTTTGGCAGTCCGGCTTTTTTGTTTATGGGGGTTTATCATGACCAGCACTAATTCTATTTATCGTGATCTCCGGAGTGCAGCGACTCAAGTCGTTCTACATAAATCCCCCCATATGGTTAAAAACAGACTGGTTGTCTTAATGACGGTGGTATTGATTTTGTTTCTCCCTGTTTTTGTCCTGGCAGGGACGGTTGAGCTTCCGGAGACAGGGCAGACCACCTGCTATAACAGCTCGGGAAGTGTGATCGCCTGCCCCGGGACAGGACAGGATGGGGATATCCAGGCCGGTGTCCCCTGGCCTAGTCCGAGGTTTACAGCAGGCACTGGGACAGGGGCTGATTGTGTTACAGACAATCTTACCGGCCTGATGTGGCAAAGGATGCAAACTTAGCGGGGACATATAAGACCTGGCAGCAGGCATTGGATTATGCCATCAATCTCACCCTCTGCAGTTACATGACTGGAGGCTTCCAGACAGAAAAGAGCTGATGAGCCTTATTGACCGCTCAAAGTATGGCCCTGCCCTGCCGTCAGGTCATCCCTTTATTAATGTGCAGTCTAGTTACTACTGGTCGTCTACTACTAGCACGGACTATACGGATCTCGCGTGGATCGTCCATATGTGGGTTGGCTTCGTGTACACCTTCCCTAAGTCCAACGTCGCCCCTGTGTAGCCAGTACGTTCCGGACAGGTTGGCCCTTCGGTTCATTCGATCATTGGAACCGTCACGGAAAACAGTGCGGGTCTGAGCGGGGTAACCATGACACTGAGAGCGGAGATGCATCTTCAAGCACCACCACTGCGGCCGACGGGACATACAGCTTCCCCGGCCTTGCCGATGGGAGCTATACGATAACACCGGGCATGGGCGGCTATACCTTTACCCCTGAATACCGTTCGGTGACCGTTGCCGGGGCGGATGTGACAGCTCAGGATTTTTCAGCTACTTGTGTGCTGAACACCTATTATGAGGACTTCGACTTTGACACCTATGGTGACGCGTCGAGCGTTATCCAATCCTGCGTGCAGCCTGCCGGGTATGTAACGAATGGTGATGATTGCAACGACGGCGAACCCGACATCAATCCCGGAGCAGTTGAGATCTGCAATCTGGTGGATGACAACTGTAACGGCCAGGTGGATGAAGGGGGCACAAACCCCTTTTGGCCAGACGGGGACGATGATGGGTATGGGGATGTTGCATCTGTGCCGATTCTTGCATGTTTCGTTTCCGATGGATATGCGCCGAACAATGTGGACTGCGATGACAGTAAACCGGAGATTCATCCCGGTGCAGTGGATATATCGGGTGATGGGATAGATCAGGACTGCTCCGGATCAGATGCTGCAGGGTTGCGGATTTAGCGCTCACCAAGGTGGGTGCTCCCGGCTCGGCCTTAGTAGGCCAGAACCTGACATATACGTTGACCGCGACCAACCACGGGCCTGACATTGCGACAGGAGTTACAGTGACGGATACCCTCCCGTCCGGTGTGACATTTATCTCCGCAATACCGAGCCAGGGTAGAGACCGGAGACAACAGGATGATAGGAGGCTTTATCATTGACGGGACAGTGCCAAAGACCGTTCTTCTCCGTGCACGGGGGCCGTCAATGGGCGGGGCACCGTTTAATATAGCGGGTACATTGTCGAATCCCTATTTACGGCTGTACTCTTCAACTGCCGGAGCATATATAGCGCAGAATGACAACTGGGGTGATCAGAGCGACACCCTCTGTGAGTCAAAAGGGTTTGTCTGCGGCAGTCCGGCAGAGATTACAGCAACCGGTATTGACCCGTGCATCCCGAATCCCGGCCAGGCGTCAGCGCCTCCGGGATGCAGTAATGAATCAGCGCTTCTCATCACTCTGCCTCCTGGGGCATATACCGCTGTCATGAGCGGAGTGAGTGGGGGTACCGGTGTGGGTCTTGTGGAGGTGTTTGAGGTACTGCCATAATTCTTAACTGAGTGCAATCTGACGTCAAAAGGAGAATGAAAATAAATTAGGCTCTTGCTATACTACCTCAAAGTCTATTAAAATTTTGATCGGAATCTGCGGAAACTGCATTAGGAAATGCCGAAGAGCAATTCAGTCATGGATTGAAACAGCCAAGGAGTTCGGAGACCCTGTACCAGATCCTAAGGAAGAGAGATTAATGTTTGCATAGAATTAAAAGCGTATGCTTGTTCCGGAGACATCATTTGGCATTAGATCTTAAGATCGGTATACAGAATTATTCTTTTATTAAGAGAAATAGACATACTGTCCCCAAATTATTTCCCAGGATTGAAATTAAGTCGCTCGTTAACTACAATATTGACATTAAGATAATATGTAGTTAATATGTAGTTAACCATGAGTATCATCAAAAAAACATTAGAGGAAAATTATATATTCTTTATAAGAGAACTTTCCCGCATTGATGATGAAATTAAAAATCTGCCAGGAGGCAGTATTTCCGCCAAGAAGATTGGCAAATCAACCTACTACTATCATCAGTGGAGAGAAGGGAAAAAAGTGAAGTCTGTTTCCCTGGGCACTGAGATACCACCGGGATTGCTTCAAGCAATAAACAGAAGAAAATTACTGGAAGGACAAATAAAGGAGATATCTAAAGAGATAACAATTATAGCTAAGGTGATAGATACTCAGAGGGTTACGGTAGATGACATTATAAAAGTTCTTTCGCAGAATGATATACGGGTAATCCTTATCGGTTCATACTGTTTCCCTATCCTTAAGGAGGAGATGAAACTTAATTTGCCGACGATTAAGACCCAGGATATAGATTTCCTTTTAAATATTCCTTACCGCGGCAAAAATATAGATATAGTGTTGCTTCTAAAGCCTCTCGGATTTTCTCTGGGATTCAACCCGGATGGGTCCAATTTCTTTACAAATGGTATTTTTAAAATAGAGTTTCTGGCTCCTCAAGGCGGCAGGGGTACGGACGAGCCTGTTTACATCAAGCCTCTCAAAATAAGTGCGACTCCTTTGAGGTATCTCAGGATGTTGTTTGATCAGCAGATTGAGGTAGAGAAAGATGGGTATAAATTTATTGTGCCGAATCCGTGGGTACTTGCATACCACAAGATATTAATTGCAAAGAACAGAAGGGTTAAAGATAAAAAAGAAAAGGATATTATGCAGGCCGCAGCGATATTAAGAGAGATTTCAAAAAGGCCTGATGATCTGATAAATGCCTTGTCCTATTTGGAGACCCTGCCAGCTAAGTGGAAGAGCTACATTAAAGGACGGATTGCTGAGTATATACCGGATATTACTTTATAAAGGAGTACAGATTGTCTTAAAACCTACCTTCATTTCCATACTTCTCATCAATCTTCTCAAAGTCCTCTATGGTTTTCTGAAATTCCATGTAATCTATTTTGTCCCAAGATAAACAAATGAAGAGGCTGAAACTGGAACTACAAAAAGAATTAGTTAGGTTGTGTGATGCACTTAATCGCGCAGGAATAAAATACATAGTAGTCGGAGGATGTGCTGTTATTCTTCATGTATATTACAGGACAACTCATGATATTGGCCTCATCGTAGATACAGCGCCGGAAACCATAAGGAAAATGAAAGAAGTGCTTTATAAGGTCTTTGGATCTGAAGATGTATTTAATATTAATGATGATGTTGCACAATATGCTGTTGTCAGGATTGCCCCGGAATCTGAAGATATTGTAATTGATCTTATAGGCAAAATAGGAGCAATTTCTTTTGAGGCGGTTGATTAGGACAAGGAAGTAGTAGAGGTTGACGGAGTAATTATCCCAGTGTGTGGTCTTTCTACACTTATTGCGACTAATAAGTACAAAATTCATTTTAGGAATCAAAACGATTACTCTGTCCGACCGAAACTTCTGTAGATATAGCACGCGTAACTATGCTAATCTTATCTGCATGATAAAGAGACTAATTGCAATATTGTTAGCTGTCTCATTTCTTTTTCCGGCATTTGCTTGCAGTGAACAGCAGACATTGGGCCCCGTCAGTCCGGAAGGAAACGGTGTCCTTGTCCTTGAAGACAGCAGGTATCTTGATTCACTCCTGGACAAGATAAATCAAGCGCAGTCCGGTATCCTTGTCAGCATGTATATATTCAAGACAACCGGTAAGAAGAAGAGTGCGTCAAATAAGGTTAAAGACGCACTAATAAAGGCTGCGAAAAGAGGAGTTAAAGTTAAAGTAATACTCGAAGAAGAAGAGGGTAACTCTTCGTCACTTAACAATGATAACAGAATTACTGCAGGCAAGCTTACGAATGGCGGAGTTAAGGTCTTCTTTGATTCACCAAACAGACGTACTCACGTCAAGGCCATCGTAATTGACGACAGGTACACATTCATTGGAAGTCACAACCTGACAGCGAGCGCCCTGCAGTACAATAAGGAACTTTCCCTTATGATTGACTCTCTTGTAGTAGCGAAAAGAACAACAGGATATATTGAAGATATGATGACCAGAGCACATCGGTGAGATCGTTGATTTCAATCTTAATTCGTAATCCCTTGGTGAACCGGGGCAACCTGTCATGCTGAACTTGGTTCAGCATCTATTTTAGACCCTGAAACAAGTCAGGGTGACAAATCACCCCCATTCACCGAGGGGTTACCTTAATTCCTAAAATTTCCTTGATAGAGAATGTCTTTATATGATAGGTTGATTTGAGCGGACGATATGGTATAGCATGAGATTACTGATTTGATATTTAATATAGAATTGACAGACGATGAGTTATCGCTGATAGGAGGGATTAATGGAAAAAATAGTTAAATTGACGATATCTTCACTGGTTTGTGTACTTCTTATCATTTCTGCTGCATCATACGTTAATGCCGCAGGCAATGACATCAAACTTAATTCAGGGTTGCTGGAGAGCGAGTTCAAAGACCTTAGTAAACAGGCTGGTCTGATGATAAGCTATATTCCACTTGCACCTGCTGAACCTCTTGGAATACTGGGTTTTGATGTAGGCGTTGAGATGACGGCTACAAAGATTGACTCAGGTTCATCTGTCTGGAAAAAGGCCGTTTCTGACGGCAATCCGCCGGATTATATCTTATTGCCAAGGATTCATGCACAAAAAGGACTTCCCTTTGGAATTGATGTCGGCGCTGTTTTTGCTGCCCTCCCTGGTTCAAATATCAAACTTTACGGAGGAGAGCTTAAATGGGCGGTCTTAAAGGGAAGCATTATTTCTCCTGCTGTTGCAATAAGGGGGAGTTATACTACACTGGCAGGAGTTGATGATATTGATGTATCTACCTACGGACTTGACGCATCTGTAAGCAAGGGATTTGGTCCCATTACCCCATATGGCGGCATAGGGCAGGTCTGGGTCCACGCATCAGAGAGCGTTAATTTCCTGGATTTTGATAGTGTCAGTACAAGTGCGACCAAGCTGTTTGTCGGGACGAGGTTGAGTTTACTCTTCCTGAGCTTTGCCATTCAGGCAGATTTCTCTGATGTTAATATGTATAGTGCAAGGGCAAGTATAAGCTTCTGACATGAAAAATGGGGACAGCGGCGAGACTCTGACATACAGCGCTGAACACCTCAGCAATGCTTATCTTTTCCATGCAACCTTCATTTTTCAGGTCACAGTGTATGCGGCCGCAGGGGCTGCAATCAAACTGTTTGTATATAACAGTATGGCCATCTCCCCATGGTCTCCAGACTGCAGGTGAAGTCGGCCCGAACAGGGCGATTACCTTTGTGCCGGAGGCAGCAGCCATATGCGTGGGGCCGCTGTCATTGCCGATGAATAGAGCGGCCTTTTTCAGCAAAGCTGCAAGGTCCAGTATGCTCGTCCTGCCTGCTATAGAGTATGCTGGTGTTGTCATCAGGGATGCTATTGCCCTAACATCGTCCAACTCTTTCTGACCACCGCTGATAACGACTGGAATACACAGCTCTCTCTGGATAAGATCAATAGTCGCCGCCCATTTCTCTATGGACCAGCGTTTAAAAGAGAAGCGGGCGCCGGGATGTACAACTACATAGTCCTTGTGTAACAGCCCGTTGCTGAGTAACCATGATTCTATATAGTCTTCCTCTTCTGAACCCGTATAAAGTTCAAGTCTTGCATCTGTTCTTGACAGATTGATGGCCTGTTCAACTAACAGCAGGTTTCTTTCAACGGTATGGGTGTGGCTGTTGATTTTAACCTGCCTGTTGAAGATCAGTTTACGTATACCTTTGGGATATCTTAATCCTATCCTGATCCGGGTATTACTCAGTAAAGATAGATAAGCAGCCCTTTCTCCGCTGTCGAAATCCACAGAAAGATCACATGGCTGTTCGCGGAGGGTTTTCAGGGTGTTCCATTCATATCGAAGCCTGCTGAATAAATCTGCTTTCTCAATCATCCTCCTGTCAATAGTAATAATATTGTCTATATGTGGGTTGTATCGTATGACATCGTTAGTACCGCTGTTAACGACAACAGTAATATGGGCATATGGATATGACTGACGTATCAGCCTTATGGCAGGCGTAGTCAGCAATACATCGCCGATGTATCTTAACTTGAAAAGTCTGATGAAGTTGATGTCCTGTGTACAGGTGCCCATCTTAAGATATTATTTCAGAAAAGATCCAAGGTTTTTTGTTACCTCAACAAGCTGTCCCATCTTTTCTTTCAGGATAACCTTGGGATCTTCTGCGGGTTCATAATTCCCCGTATAAACATCAGCCATTCCTGCATTGTAGGATTCTGTTGACAGGACGATTGCAGCATCCTTCTCAACCATAGCAAATGTATCCCATCCGCTGATAACAACATAAGGGTGTTCATTCTCATCCAGGAGTGATCTGCCTTGTGAATAATAAGAAGGATCAGTCCTGATCCCGATTAAAGACAACATTGTCGGGGCTAAATCAAGATGGCTTGTCAATCGGTCTACCTTGTGAGGTTTAATCCCGGGGACATACAGGATAAAGGGAACCTTGGACTGCCAGGGTGAGAATGTAGTATTGTGTCCATAATATCCGGTCTCAAAAAACTCTTCTCCATGATCTCCTGTAATTACGATAATTGTCTTGTCCATCTGACCGGTATCTTTAATATCCCTGATAATCCTTCCCACAACAGAGTCATCAAAGTAGATTGCATTCCTGTAACGGTTAAACAACGGATGGTCCTGGTTGACTTCAGACCCGTTTTTCTTAACCTGGAAATAATTTACCTCATCTACTACTGGAGTATATTTTTCGAATCCCTTCGGAAAACGATACGGGGCATGAGGGGCGTCCAGAAACATAAAGGAGAAGAATGGCTTGTCTTTGTCTCTGTTATTCAAAAATGTCCTGAAAAGTTTCTCCATGTTGGTGTCCCTCTCATCTCCTGCATTTCCAGAAATGTGGTCTTCAATGGAGGTTTCCGGAACCTTTACAAACGCGGTGCTTCTCATCTCAGGATAAGTGAGTCTGGTGCTTGACATAATATTTAAATCATAACCAAGCTTCATTAGTGTGTCTATCAATACCGGAGACCGGCGTTCAGAAAGGAACTGGTGCCAGTAGGTGCCATAGATTCCATAGAACATGGAAAATATCCCGAAGCGGGATGCGTTGCCTCCGCTGTAGTGGTTATTAAAAATAAGCGCCTCCTTAGTGAAGTCAGAAATGTTAGGAGTGATATCCCGGTTCATCATATCAAATCGCCATGACTCAATAGTAATCCAGACAATGTTCCATTTCTTAAGATCACCGCTTGTATCAGGATCCCTATGCGGGTAGTTAAGCATAGTTCCGGTTTGGTTGGGCAGCAGGGCAGTCGAGCGCTCTTTCTTCCACCCAAGGTATTTCTCAAAAGTCTCATCCATAAACAGAGGCTGATATAATGGAAATAATTTTTGATATCGGGTGATATTCGTCATCTCATAAAAATTGGCATAGGCAAAGAGCAGTTTGTCGGTAACAACAATAATAAAAAAAGGCAGGATGATATAAATGAGACTCTTTCGCCATTTCAAATGCTCACGGCTGACATTATTACTACGTCCCGATTTATATCGCATCAGTAATCCCATTCCCCCCCATTCTGCAGCTGCGAGGAGTAGTAACACAATAACAATGGTAAGGATTGTCTTATTTCCAAGCTTGACTGAATCCCATGAGCCCTCTGTTGTAAGTGTGTTAAAGACCAGGCCATTGAAGTGAAAGCGGAAGAGCGTGTATATCTTAACATCTGTAAGGAGCATAGTCTGATAAATGAACATCATTAGAGGTGGAAGTATCCACATCTGTATCCTGCTTCGGATGAATAATGTGAATGGAAGCAGAATAATCCCGATGATCATCAGTATCATTGCAAAGTGAGATAAAAAGGCAACTCGTGTATAGAACCATCCCAGGTGTGTTTCAAAAGTCGGTGCAAAGGAGAGGTATTCCCTGGCAAGAAAGAGAGAGAGTAAGTAATTGCCAAGAACAAAATAGAATAGTTCTCTTAAGTAATTTGAATATTTCAATTGAATGTCTCCCATCCGGGCATATTAAACACCTCCATGTTCATTACTTACAAACGTCATTTTAATTTCAACCTGATTCAATCTAAAGCTTCAAAATATTAGATAGCTTTTTCCCTATAATTGGAATCGAGTAATTCCCTTCAACCTTGATGCGGGCGTTATGTCCCATTTTTATTCTAAGGTCTTTATTCTCAATCAGCATGCTTAATACATTATAGTATTCATCTTCTGATTGTACTACAAATCCATCCCTGCCATTTTCAATAATGTCGCTGTTGACCCCGACGTCTGAGCATACAGGTGGTACTGAAGCAGCCATGTACTGCAATGCCTTATATGCACACTTGCCCTCTGTATATTTATTATCCGGCAGAGGCATGACCCCGATATCAAACAGCGCAATCTCCCTTTCCTGAGTCTCAAGACTCCAGGGTATGAATGTCACTTCGACCGAAGGAATTTCGATGGTCTTGCTGCTTAATATCCTGAAATCTATTTTATGTTCCATGGAGAGTCTGGGCAGTACAGAATGTGATAATATCTTGAGGTAAGGAAGGTTTACCTCTCCGCCCACCCAGCCGATGATTGTCTTATCATCCGGCCCATTGTGTTCCTTTAATGGTATATTACGCGTTTCAACAGCGGAAGGGAGAATAAATACATTTTTATTTAACCAGCCGGCGTTATCAGCAAGGATTCTGTTTCCTGCTACAACAATATCCACTTGTTTTATCAGGTATTTAAACTTCTTATATCGTGACCAGCTGCGTGACGTCTTATGATCATACTGTCTGTAATAAATGGCGTCATCAAAATCGAAGATTAACTTTCTGGCAAATTTTCTTAAAAGGAAGGCATCCACAGGAGACAATAATTTCTTTTGAAGATATGTTATATCGTAATTTGCACATTTCTTAATAAGACTTATTTTATCTAAGTTATTTTTTGGATATTGAACAACGTCAGTCTCAATCCCATATTTCTGTATTTCAGGCAGCAGGTTTAAAACCCTTATCCTGCTGCTGGGAAGTCTGTCGTCCTGGATAATAAATAAGACCTTGATCATTTCGTCACTACCTGCGAACCATATTCAATTAGATTGTAATTATCTGTTGCAGATAACAGAAAGCATATTCCTTAATGTCCTGTCAAATGTAAACTCTTCTGCCCTTTTTCTCGCCGTCTTTTTGATGATCGGCGTAACAGCATTATCAAGTGTCTGTCTTATCCTTTCAGCTATTTCTTCAGCGTCAGTCGGATCATCAATGAGCCATCCATTTTCTCCAGCTGAAACTACCTCAGAATTTCCGCTATCCCGTGTAGTAACTACGGGGAGGCCGGATGCCAGTGCCTCAAGGATGACATTTGCCATAGGTTCATAAAGCGTTGGCGCTACAAGAATATCTGATGCGGCATAATACCTTTCTGCATCGTCTACCGGGCCTAAAAAGAGTACCCTGTCAGACACAGAAATCTTTTCAGCAATTTCTTTATATAATTTAATACTGCCTTTCCCTATCACTGCAAGGAACGTATTTGCAGGGAGATACTGCATGCTCTCGATGGCGTATCTTAGCCCCTTTCTTTCAAATCCCGTACCGATAAATAAGAGTAGTTTAACAGTCTCAGTTATACCAAGCTGTTTGCGTATCAGGTCGCGGTATTTATTTTCATTAGCAGGATGAAAACGATCAAGATCAACGCCGTTATATATAACAGTGATATCATCCGGACGCACATTCCTGTATTCCGACAGGATATTTTGTTTTATGAAATTTGATGGAGCGATAATCTTCCTGTATGCCCTCCTGTTAAAGATATGCCAGTCGAGGATACGTATGGACAGGTGCAGAGGATTAATAATGAATGAGAGCCTCCTGAAAGGAGAGGAGTATCGCATCCTTATCCTGAGCCATGTCTTGTGTACCCCGTCTGATGTTCTTAGTATATCCTGAGAAAACAACCTTTCATTGCTGAATATGATATCAGCATCAAATCGTCTTAATACAACCCATGCCGCAACAGCAAAGCTCCAGACCTTGAGTATTGACAACCCTCCAATCATTGGGACCTTATGAAAAGTTACACCGTTATTAGTTCCCCCGGGCCACTTGTTGGCAAAGATATGGACATCGTGTCCTTCACGAACAAGATGAGAGGCCAGCAGATTCAGGTAACGCTCGGCCCCGCCAAACGGATTATATTTCTTTCTGATAATTGCTATTTTCAATATCGGGTTCTATTTAATTGATATGGGAATTGTTTATTCCTTATCAGGTCATCCGTTGTTTACGGTTTTTAAGGAACGTCTTGCCTTTAATTTAATATCGTGCCGGCTGATCCTGTTGGTCTTGGAAATAACCTGTTTGATGAATGATATGTTTTGCCTGACCTTATCTTTGCCAACCAGGTAATGAATCAGGAATCTCAGACGGTCACTCTTTGTAATTATTCGTGATGAAGCAGAATAGTTCAATGCTGCGATGTCTTTGACTATCCAGTGCCTGCGGAACCAGCGTCTTCTGTCAACCCTCTGGAGGTCGAGGACACGCAGATCCCTGATGCCGTCTTCCGATCGCCTTATAAATATGTGGCAGCAGTAGAAATCCCTGTGATTAAACCCTGCATTGTGCATTCTTTTTGCTATCTCAGCGACCTCCCGTATTAATGCCCTTTTTTCCATTATCTTATCAGATGACATGGGATATGAAAAATAATCCTGTATAAATTTCTCAAGAGACTGGAATCCTGACAGTTCTTTCGTCATCAGAAATGATTCCATCCGTAATAATGAACCTTTTTCGCCTGCTGCAACAGGGGTCAGTGTCGGGATGCCGCATTTTTTGAATGAATCAATAACCTCCCACTCCTTTCGACCCCATGACAGGGAAAAGCCTGATAAATATGTACGCAGCATTTCAACGGGTCTCACAGGACCTGTATGACGCTTCAGGAAAAAGGTTGTTGTATTTTTTCCATCAGTAAGATCCACTTTAGTAATAGTCCTGGAGGGGAGACGTTTTAAGACCTTTCCTCCGGAAAAGTTCATAAAGTCTTTGAATTGATTCAGGCAATTCTGCTGCAACAATTCACTGAATTTGTTGTTAAGATAGAGCCACATTATTTCTTAACGAGGATATAACTCCCGCGTCCTGAGAATCTGTCTGTTATATGTTCCACCCACAGGGTTTTAAGTAATCGCAGTCGTTCTTTCCACGTCATTTCATTTCGCCAGAGGGGTGAAGAAAGATCAATTGAAATCGTGTGTCTTGATATCCTGTCATCCATAACTGCAGGGTGTGTACCTTCATATGGCGCTACAAATTTTCTGGGGAGGTTGTAATAAGTGTTGAATGCAGATTGTGCTGATTTAGTCTCACTCCAGTAATTTGAGGTAGTCTGTGCCTTAGCCTGCATGGCCTTCTCTGACTTGACGCTGCAATAGTGAAAAAGCTGTATCCCTGTATCTATTACCCTCATCCTGCGTCCTTTTTCTTTATACCGGGGGTGTACAGTAAAACCTGCTGCATCGCCCCGGGACATGACAAAATGATGGGGCTTTACGATCCGGCATCGTCTCCTCTTTCTCTGAGGGTAAACATCAACAACGGTCCTGTAGTCTCCCCAGAAACTCAGCTCGGTCAGTGCAAGACCGTCAACCCTGTCATCATATGCGTAGCGGTCCGCAAAAGACATTATTTTCTGAAGATCATTTTCGTGTATGACCTCGTCTGCCTGAAGATAGAATGCCCATTTGCCTGTACAGTTAAAGAGGGCGATATTGGTTTGCTGTGCATATATGTAAGCCCCTGTGGTCATATTTGGATTCCATTGACTGTGAACTATTTTAATTTTAGGGTTTCCTATGGACTGTATAAGTTTTGCAGTATCATCATTATCAGGTCCTATGTTGACTATAAATTCATCTACAACAGGCAGTATGGAGGAAATACTTTCAACTACAGGATAGTCGAGTGAGACGGCATTCCTGATAAATGTGAAACCGGACAGTTTTAACATAACGCTAACTTATTTTGCAAAGGACTACCCATTTGTCAGAAAAAAAACGCAGGGTAGGAAATATCCTGACTACCTTTATCCCGGCAGAGTGCAGTTCACTTTGCAGTTCAGATTCAGAAAAACGATATGAAGGCGGCCTTCCAATGCCAAGGTTGCTGAGGAAGCTTTTAATGTAGTACTTTACCGTGTATTTGTGGCGGAAATCTATGATCAGCCATTTCCTGCTGATCCGTGCCATCTCAATTAATATGTTATGTCTTACCTCTTTCGGAACATGGAACATAAATCGAATGCTTAATACAGAGTCAAATGACCTGTCCCTGAAAGGCAGCGATTCTGCATCACACCGCACCATACCATTGATCAGGCCGGATTTATTAAACCTGGTACGAGACACCTCCATCATTTCCCTTGAGATGTCAGATCCGGTAAAAGAAATCTTATTGTCTATTAACAGCGGGAATAATCTGCCTGTACCGCATGGTATATCGAGGACATTCTTAATCTCATGCCCGAGGTCCCGGGCCGTTGAAATAGCCTTCTGTATAGCAGCAAGTTTCCTGTTATTGCGCATCCTGTGCGAGCGTTTTATGAACCTTACATCATCATATTTTGAGGCGACAGTATCGCTCTGATAGTGCTTTTTTTTCTTCTCATATTTCTCTACTGTTTCGCCAGCAACTGTTTTATTTGCGTTCATCCGAAAAATGACACCTTCTCATGACTGGTTCATGACCCACTGAGCTGTCTGAGATAACCTTTCTCTGCCAGATAATCCTTTAAGGCATTACGCCAGTGCGACATGTCATCGAGACCAAGTAATCCCAGATTTCTGTTTTCGAGTACTGAGTAAGCCGGTCTGCGGGCCCTGGACCCGAACTCAGACGAAGATGTAGGGGATATATCCGCAACAATTCCTGTCAGTTCAAATATGGCGCTTGCAAACTCAAACCATGAGCATCCACCGTTATTTGTAATATGATAGAGACCATATTTATCAGTCCTTATCAGTTGCGAAACACGTGCCGCAAGTTCCTTTACATAAGTTGGTGTTACAATCTGGTCTGATACTACCTTGATTTTCTTGCCGCTGTTTGCAAGTTTTATCATCGTTTCAATGAAATTCCCGCCCTTACCGCTTTGTCCCTTCGCGCCGTAAAGACCGCATGTCCTTATTAAAAAGTACTTGCTGCATGTATTTCTGACAAAAAGCTCTCCTGAAAGTTTTGAAACCGCATAGACACTGCCTGGATTGGGACAGTCATCTTCGACATACGGGGTCTTCTTGTCTCCTCCGAATACAAAGTCTGTGCTGAAGTGAACAAACGGGATCCCGTATTCATTGCAAATCATTGCAAGGTTCCTTACGGCGAAGCTGTTTACGGCAAAACTCAACTCAACGTTGTCTTCGCAGTCGTCAACCTTGTGATAGGCAGCCGTGTTTATTACTACATCTGGCAAGTTAGAGGAGATGATGTCATTTACCTTCTGTTCATCCGTTAACTCTATGTCCCTGTGAGTCAGGGGTATGAGTATATCATCCTGCAACATGTTTACCAGCTCACTGCCGAGCTGACCGCCTGCACCAAGAATAAGTATCTTCACTCGAAATAGCCTTTCAAATCCCCCCTGCCCCCCTTTTCTAAAGTGGGGTAACCAATTTCCCCCTTTGAAAAAGGGGGATTAAGGGGGATTATTTTCATGTATCTTTGTGAGCCCCAAGGGCTCATGACAGTTCATCCGAAAATACTCCCTGATGATTTAGCCGTAAAAAATGCTGCCTTCGCAATAAGGATAATCAGCCCCGCAATAATTCCCAGCCATGTATTATATTCCCTGTGTTTCAGTACTAAATACCAGGCGAAATGCATATCCGTAATTTTAGTCGCTGCTGATCCAGAGGAGAGAATTTTTATAGGGAAAAAAACCGGTACCCGCGCCTTATATCTTGAAAATGTTTCTCCGAATTTAGATGACAGGAACGCTTCTTCGTCCTGTATAGTTAATCTGTATATATATATGAAAGCGGCTAAGTAGAGCAGGATAAGTAAGGCCCTGCTCGTAATGATGCTGAATCCTGTACCAATAAGGAAATTACCGACATAGAGAGGGTTTCTTGTAATAGCATATGGTCCGCTTTGTGAAAGCTCTTCATTCTTCTTTATGTAGCCTGATGCCCATATCCGCATAATTTCCCCAAGGATGATAAAGGGGATGCCGGCAAGAACCGAAGTGCGGGTAGGTGCGGCATAGTATAAAAAGAAGGCCGCAGCTGCGAAGCTTAGTGTAACCCTGTTCCTGGAAATGGATTGTCTGAGATATTCTGAAAAAGTCTGTTGCAATTGAAAAACCTGTATATGTTGTTTACTGAGAAAATGTCAAATATGACATTAACTTATGCTGGTTGCCTCGTCTATGAGCATGACCGGTATATCGTCTTTAACGGGGTAGAGGAGTTTGCATCTGTCACATATAAGCCCGTCTCCCTTTGCCGACAGCCGGATGTCACCTTTGCACTTGGGACATGCGAGTATTTCAAGCAGATCTTTACTTAGCGCCATGTTTCACTCCCTTAAGTATCCCGAGAACTGCATTCAATACATCTTCCGGGGTAATTGTGTCCATGCATACGGTTTTTCCCTCAGTACATGGTCTTCTCATACAGGGACTGCAATCAAGATTCTTCCTTACAACTGCATGTCCTTGTCCGTAAGGGCCGGTTAACTCAGGATCAGTCGGGCCGAACAATGCTGCTACCGGTGTTCCCAGGGCTGCCGCAATATGCATCGGCCCTGAATCATTTGTAATGAGCAGATTGACTTTAGTAAGTAATGCCGCCAGTTTTCTGATAGATGTCTTGCCAGTTGCTATGCCAGGCGTCTCATCTACAAGAGATGATATCTCATTCGCAATCGGAATATCATCCTTACTGCCAACGATTATTATACCTGCTTTCAGTTCTTTTATCAATTGATTTATTAAAGCGGAATAAGAGGCTGCAGGCCAGCGTTTTTTTATCCACCGTGCAGACGGATTGATGGCAATAAGGGGTTGCTTGTCGCTTAAATTATTTTCCAGAAGGAACTGCCTTACCCATTCTGCATCTTCAATCCTGATGTAAAACGGAAACTGTAATTTTCTTCTTTCCCCCTTTAATAAAGGGGGAAAAAGGGGGATTTGAGGACAGGAGAGAGCACTGATAGTGAGCATATATCTGTCAACAGCATGAATTTTACCTGGCGGTACCATAACTTTGTTATTGTAAAATATTGGAGCAAATTCTCTTGCATTGGAGAAACCAAATCTGTCTGCGGCACCGGAGAAAAAAGTAATAATCCCGCTTCTGAAAAGGCCCTGAAGGTCAATTACAGTATCAAATCTTAAACTGCGTGTTTCGCGGATAGCAGAGTTAATACCTGATAATCCTTTCTTAAGGATTATCAGGCGGTCAATCAGGGGGTTGTCTGCAAGGACATCCTGCCAGACCTCTTTAACAACCCAGGCAATAAAAGCGTCAGGATATATCTTCCTTAACGCCCACAGCACGGGAAGGCTGTGAATGATGTCACCGAGTGAGCTTGGTTTGACAATCAAAATACGCCTGACTTCACCCGAATACCCCATCCCCGCCCCTTCCCTCCCCTTGAAAGGGAGGGTGTTTTTATTTTCCTTCTCGCTCATTGCTCGTTGCTCATTGCTCATAACTTCTTTTATAATCCAGGATACTGCCTCATATAAATTTGCAGCAATATGGTCGGGCCTGTCTTCCGGATCCTGATTTGTCAGGCCCTTCATTTCTTCCGTACCATAACCTGTCAATACGAGTATGCCTTTGGCGCCAACGCTGTGAGCTGTTTTAATATCAATAATCTTATCTCCGATGACGAAGGATCTGCGAAGTGATACGCCATGATCTTTTGCTGCCTTAAGCAGCATCCCAGGCCGGGGCTTTCTGCAGGCACACCCTTCATCAGGGTGGTGGGGACACACATAAATGTCATCCAAAAAGCAGCCTTTTCTCTTAAGTATGGCTATCATACTGTCATGCAGTTTATTGACAAAATCAGATGAGAAATATCCCCGGGCAATACCGGACTGGTTTGTTATGACAATCGCCGGAATATTGTTTACATTTAATTTACAGACAGCATCTGATACACCTGGAAGTATTTTAAATCTGTCGAAGGAGTCCACATAGCCGGCTTCCTCGTTGATAGTGCCGTCCCTGTCAATGAATACTACGAATTTGTTCACTCTAAAATTGCCTTTCAAATCCCCCCTGCCCCCCCTTTTCTAAAGTGGGGTAACTAATTTTCCCCTTTGAAAAAGGGGGAGTAAGGGGGATTTTTATGTGCCTCTGTGAGCCTCTGCTAATGATGGTTCACCCGAGAATACTTTTTACAGCTGCCATCACATCTTCTACTTTTATCAAATCCATGCATTTAAGGTCAGTAGGGCATATCCTTTTAAAACATGGACTGCATTCTGCATTTTTCCTGATTACGATGTTTCCATCTCCCATAGGGCCTGTCTTTACCGGGTCTGTGGAACCAAATATGGCTACTACAGGTATTGCAAGGGCTGCTGCAATGTGCATTGGGCCTGAGTCGTTTGTAACAAAAACAGTGCACTGCTTTATCAGTGAAATAAGCCCCCTAATTGTAGTCTTTCCTGCCATATTGATTACCGGAACACCGGAAAGGGCCTCTATCTCTGCTGCTATACCTGATTCCTGCTGACTTCCGAAGATAATGATATTTGCATTATTGTACCTCTCTGCAATGCCCCTGCAGACCCGGGCAAAACGTTCAGGATACCAGCGTTTGGCAGAGCCATATGCAGCGCCAGGATTTATGCCTATAATCAGAGAGCCTGATGGTACTTTGTAATTCAGCAGTATTTTATCTGCGTTCTGAAGTTCTACCTTAGACAGGTGCAGCCATTCTTTTTTCTTATGATTACCTGAAAATCCTGGGTAAAATCCCCCCTTACCCCCCTTTTCTAAAGGGGGGTAGCTGTTTTCCTCCTTTGAAAAAGTGGGAACAAGGGTGCTTCTCATTTTCCTTTGTGAGCCAAGGCTCATGGGTGTTTCATCCGAAATTACTGCATTTCTGTCATTCTGAACTTGTTTCAGAATCTCTTTTTCAAGAAACCCCTTTAAAAGACTTACTATGTTCAGGTAATATCCAACCTGATCAAGTTTCCTAGTCTCTTCTGTTACTGATACCGGCAAATTAAGCATGATGCCGCGTCCATCCCTTTTATATCCGCAGCGATGCGGGATACGGGCAAGATGAACCATCAGTGCTGTCCTGAATGAGTTAGGGAATAGTACCGCCAAATCAAATCGCTTGTTTCTTAGTTCATTTACGGTTGTTAACATGGTCCCGGAGTATATCGTTCTTTCATCTATATACGGACTTTCTTTAAACAGTTCACATATATGTGGAAGACCCAGTACTGTCATGTGAGAAGAAGGCAAAAGCTCCCTGATACCTGCGATCGCAGGCAATGCAAGCACTGCATCCCCAAGCCAATTGGGTGCGACTATTAGCACTTTATTTATATTTGTACCATTCATCCGAAAATACCCTTGTTAACCCCATCACCACCCCTTCATTATGGCCTTGTCTTCCACCTTCTGTGCATCCAGAACCATTGTTCAGGGTGGTCTCTAACAAATGACTCGATTATACTGGTAAACTTTTGGGTGTATGTTAATACGTCACTCTCGAGATCATCACTTCTCTTAATCTCTATCTCCGGCAAATAGACAACCCTGTGCCTGCAGGTATCTTCTCTAACGATAAATACCGGAATTACCGATGCACCGCTTTTCATGGCAATAAGCGCCAATCCCTTATTGGTGGCTGCCAATTGCCCAAAATAGTCTACGAAAACACCGTCTTCCTTTGAGCTGTTCTGATCAAGAAGGATCCCGACAGCGCCGCCTTTTTTTAATACACGCAGGGTATCCCTGAGGACCCCTTTTTTAGAAAGGACATTGGCCCCGAGTACACTTCTGAGAGAAACAATGATCTGGTTCAAACGGTAATTGTCAATGGGTCTTGCGATGACATTAAATCCACACTTATTGGTGGACAAAACCTGGCCAAGCAGCTCCCAGTTTCCAAAGTGGGCGCCCAGGTATATGATGCCTTTATTATTCATTATTGCATTATTTACATGATCCTGTCCCTCAATCTTAACCCATTTATTCAGCATTTCCCTGACTGAGTCCGGAGGACGACTTGCTATATGAATAAATTCTGCAACAGATCTTCCAAGGTTTTCAAAGACCTTATTTGCAATGCGGGAGATGTCCTTCCTATCCCTTCCCGGAAATGCCCTCGAAAGGTTCTCTATGGCAACATTACGGTGCCTCTTGTCAATCTTATATCCAAGACGTCCTATAAGTCCGCCTGCATCTGAGGCAATCCTGTAGGGCAGGATTGCGAGAATTCGCAAAAAAACAACCGCCGCTGTGTATTCTGCAAGTCTTTTCAATTTGCTGTGCTTTTTCTTTTTCACTCGAAGAAACCCTTGATCATCCGCTTTTGTAGCCACCCTGTAAATCCATTGTCAATTATCATCTCAACATTAAGAATAAAGATTTTCATTGCGTCACTTGTCTTATCACAAAGGTCTAAGCCGTGCAGTCTGACAGCATCCTTGGCAGTCGTAAGCACTGCTTCTGCTGATATATCTGATGCCTCTTTCATGATCTTTCGCAAGTCATCATTCTTAAACCAGTAGTGGTCAGGGTATGATATTCTACCAACGACCTTTCCTCCGATATCTTCTATACTCTTTCGAAAAGACAGCGGATTTGCTATGCCGGAGAAAATAAATACCTTCTTGCCATTTATAATATTAAGACCATAAGAATAACCATCAGTGTCTGTTATATCCGCTGCCTTATATGATGCATAAAACACAGGGGCATCAGGATTATGTCTTCTCACCACTGTCTCTATGTCGTCTTTTCCGCCTTCATTTGCCCTTGTTACAATCACGCAGTCGGCCCTTGAAATGCCATTTAACGGCTCTCTCAGTATACCTTTAGGGAGAAGATGCCCGTTGCCGAAAGGATTTGAGGCGTCAATGAGAAGTATGTTTGTATCCCTGTGAAGCTGAAGGTGCTGATAGCCGTCATCAAGTATGAAGATACCTGAACCTGTATGTGATGCGGCATAGATGCCTGATTTATATCTGTTTCCGCCGACAATTACCGGGACATTCTTAAGTGTTGATGCCATCAGATATGGCTCGTCACCGGAATCTTCAGGAGTTGTAAGAATTGATTTCCCATCACTGACTACCAGTACCGGCGCTTTAGACTTTCTCTTATAACCGCGTGAGAGTATTACAACATTATTATTAAGTATTCTGGTTATTGCTATGACCGCTGGCGTCTTTCCTGTGCCTCCGGTGGTGAGATTTCCGACGCAGATAACAGGGCAGGGTAGTCTCCCTGTTTTGAACAGACTGGATTGATAAAGCCATTTCCGTATGAACAGGATTAATCTATATATATGTGATAGGAGTGTAAGCAATATACATCATTCTTTTTCAGCAAACTGCATATCATACAGCCTCTTGTATAATCCGCCTTTCCGGATCAACTCCTCATGCTGCCCCATCTCAGCAACCTTCCCGCCATCCATTGCAATAATCATGTCAGCATTTTTTACCGTAGACAGACGGTGTGCAATGACAAATGTCGTCCTCCCAATCATTAAGTTTTCAAGCGCCATCTGGATTATATGTTCTGATTCTGTATCGAGTGCAGATGTGGCTTCATCAAGAATCATTACAGGGGGATCTTTTAGTATTGCACGGGCTATAGCTATACGTTGTTTTTCTCCGCCGGACAACTTTGCCCCTCTTTCTCCAATAATCGTGTTATACCCGTCAGGCATCCTGCTGATAAAATCATCAGCATATGCCTTTTTTGCAGCATTAACTATACCGTCCATACTGATATCTTCTTTCCCGTATGAAATATTGCCTACTACTGTATCATTGAACAAAATAACATCCTGACTGACTATGCCTATCTGACTTCTCAAAGAGCTGAGAGTAAATTCCCTGATATCTGTGCCGTCAAAGTAAATTCCCCCTGTATCCGGATCATAGAACCTAAGCAACAGGTTTCCGATCGTTGTCTTGCCGCCTCCGCTGCTGCCAACAATAGCAACTGTCTTGCCATGTTCAACTGAAAAACTGACGTTTGAAAGTGCATGTTTCGACGATCCGTCATATTTTAACGAGATGTTCTTCAATTCAATCTTTTCCTTTATACCTGTAAGCTTTCTTGTCCCCTTGTCTGTATCCCTCTCGCTGCTCATATCGAGGATTGCAAAGACCCTTTCAGCCGCAGCTATTGATTGTTGTATCGCTGCATTTACCCTTGTCAGTGCCTTGAGAGGACTGAACATCATAATAAGAGCCGTCAGAAATGAGAAAAAGGTGCCTGGCGTTGTGACACCTTTGACCACCTGATACCCGCCATACCAGATTATGAGCGATGCACCGGCGGCGCCGATAAATTCCATAATAGGGGTACTGAGTTCAGTAAGTTTCACACCCTTCATGCTGATCTTGAAAAGGCTGTAATTCTTTTCATTGAATTTATTAATCTCGGATTCCTCCATTCCAAATGCCTTAACAACACTGGCCCCTGTAAATGTCTCATGCAATATGGCGGTCACCCCTGAAATCTCCTCCTGGCCCTTAGTGCTGATGCGCCTTAATTTCCTGCCAAGCTGTATAAGCGGGTAGTAAGCGAATGGCAGGACAATGCATGATATTGCGGCAAGTCTCCAGTCCTGATAAAAGATAACGCCGAATAGGGCGATTACGGTGATAGTATTCTGTACAAGGTCTTTTATCGAGGTTGATGCCGCATTGTTTATGATGCCAACGTCGTTCAGTAATCTCGACATAAGACTGCCTGTAGAATGTTCGGTGTAAAATTTCATTGGCATGACAGCAATGTGAGAGTACAGGTCATTACGCATATCCATAATGACGCGGTTCCCAACGTACCTCATCAGATAAGACTGGTAGTAATTGCAAACACCCTTGATGAAATATATAATCAGGACGACCAACGGGATCATAAGCAGCAAGTGCACATTTTTCTCGATGAATATCTTGTCAAGTGCAGGCTGGACTAACCATGCAGCAGCGGCAGTTGTTCCGGACACACCAATGGCGCAAAGAGATGCTATTATTATTCTTAACCAGTATGGTTTGACGTATTTCAGTATCCGCTGATACATATTCGACTTTTTAACGAGCCTGTCATGTTTCGTTTATTATAACATCCCTGCTATTTCCTTTGCCACCCTTTCAGATGCCCCTGGCGGGCCGAGCATCAGCCTGACAGCGTTTAATTCCTTTCTTGTCTTCTCATAATATTGAAAGTCATTCAGGAATCTTTTGGCCTCACGGGCTATATTGACAGGAGTTGCATCATACTGTATCAATTCAGGGACAATCCTCTTACCTGCCAGTATATTTACGAGACCAATATGTTTTACGTTGACGAGCAGTCTTGCGATTGCGTAGGTAATCAGAGACATCTTATAGATTATCACCATAGGTTTTCCAAAGAGCGCTGCCTGCAGCGTAATTGTACCGGAGGCTGCCAGTATAAAATTACTGACATTAATTACATCATTTGCGTCTCCCTTTATCAGTTTTACATCGAGCGATCTGTTATTGTCTGAAGCCTTCCATTTGTGTACAATCCCCTCCACTTCATTAAAATCAAGCGATTCAGCTACTGCCATAATTACCTGTATCTTAGGATTTTCGTCTATGATTATCTGAGCAGCAGTTAGTAATAATGGAAGTAATGTCCTGACCTCTACTGTCCGGCTTCCCGGCAGGATGCCAAGAACAGTCCTGTTTTCATTCAGTCCGTAAAGCCGCATGGATTCTTTCTTATCTCTGGCTGAGAGTACCTCGTCAACAAGCGGATGGCCAAGGAAAGAGCAGTCTATTCCTTCTTGGGTATAGATCTCTTCTTCAAAAGGCAATATTACAATCATCTTTTTTATTCTGCCTGCCAGCTGGCGTATTCTCCCCTTCCTCCATGCCCAGACCTGCGGGCTTATATAGTATACTGCAGGTACGCCTGCTTTTTCAGCCACACCGGCAAGTCTTATATTGAATCCGGGATAGTCAATAAGAACAACAAGGTCTGCGCCTCCTGACTTGATTATGTCTGATACCAGGTTAAAGGCTTTTTTGATTTTGCGCAGCTTTGGTACTATTTCAGAGAAACCGACTACACTGATATAAGATATATCATAGAGGATTTCAACACCTGCGTCCCGCATCCTTTTTCCCCCTATGCCTGAAATCTTAAGGTCAGGTCTGGTTTCAAAGAGATGTCTCGCCAGATCAGCGCCATACATGTCTCCGGAAGCCTCACCGGCTATAATCAGGATTTTTTTCACTCGAAAACAGCTCCCCTGTCATTGACGCCTGTCATCCCGGACATTTTCGGTATTTCCCGACCCTGCAACTGTGAGCCAGGGTTCCCGGTGCTTTCATTATATGTATCGTTTGGTCATCTTAAACGTCATTATGTTGGTGTGGAGGATAGTCTTTTTTCAGCATCTTCGCGAATCCTGATGGCGACTCTTAACGCTTCCCTGCCATCTTCTCCTGATACTGCCGGGGTGGATCTTTTACGGACCGCATTTATAAAGGATGCAAGCTCGGATAACAGGGGCTCCTCTTTTTCCAGTTTTGTGTCTTCTCCTGTTATTTTGGGAATATTATTCTCGATTACTCTCCTGTATATTCCCATACTCTGCTGAGCATAATCTACAGCAATATAGGTGTTGGCCTGGAAAATTCTGATTTTCCTTACCTTTTCCCTGGATACCCGGCTGGCTGTAAGATTAGCTACACATCCGTTTGAAAACTCCAGTCTGGCATTGGCGATATCAATATTACTGGTGAGTACAGGAACGCCCAGTGCCCTTACTTCAACAACATCTGATTTAACTATGGAAAGTATGATGTCAATATCATGTATCATAAGATCCAGAATGACATCTACATCTATTCCTCTTCCTACATAAGGCCCAAGCCGGTGTGTCTCAATGAATCCCGGTTTCCGGACAACGTTCAGCAAATTCTTATATGCTGAATTGAATCGTTCAATGTGACCCACCTGGAGAAGAACACTGCGCTTCTGTGCCTCTTTAATCAGATCGTCCGCCTCATCAATTGTAGTTGTGACAGGTTTTTCTATCAGGACGTCAATATTGTGTTTAATAAAATCAAGTGAAATGCTATGGTGGAGAACTGTAGGCACGGCTATACTTACGGCCTGAACATTCCCGGGTAATTCCTTGTAGTCATAGTATGCCTTTGTAGAGTATTTTGCGGCTATTTCGTCCGCCCGGGATTTATTCGCATCAACTACACCAACAAGGAGAACGTCACTCATGGAAGAGTAGATTCTTGCGTGATGTTCTCCAAGATATCCGACTCCAATTACTGCGACCTTAATTTTATTATCCATTAGAGAACACAACCTCCCTTGCGTTATATCCCAACAACAGATATGCCTGCTTTATCAGCTGACATCAGCATCTCGTCCTTGTCTATCATGATAGTAAGTCCTGCTTCTATAGCAAGTACCCCCGCCCTGATCTCAATCATGCTTCTTATTGTAGTTGGTCCGACTGTCGGCAGGTCAAACCTTGTGTCCTGATCTGGTTTGCAAACCTTGACTACAACTGCCCCGCCATTGGCAAGTCTTCCACCCCGGAGTATGGTTTCATCCGTACCTTCAACCGCCTCAACCGCTATAACTGCTCGGTTTTTGACAATCACGCACTGTCCTATGTCAAGTCTGCCTATTTCCTTTGCCATATTCACACCGAATCGTATATCCTCCCACTCTTCAGCCTTTGGCCCCTTTTTCGTCAGTGTCCCCTTATCCGCCAGGATTGACTTTATGTATGATGTGGCAGAATTTACTTTTATCCCATCTTTCTCCAATTGACCGGCAATAGCCCTGAGGATTGTATCATCTTTCCTGTCCTTAAGCCTCGTCAGAAGCGCCAGGGCCTTGATATCAGGCATGATATTGGTGAACATGAGACGCTTACTTACACCTCCGGCCATTATAGCCTCTGTTACACCCTCTTTTTTCAGGATATTAATTAACGAGGACAGCTGGCCTAATTTAGTCCAATAAACCCTGTCTGATGCGTTTTCAATTTCCGGAGACGTCAGGCCTGTATGTGCAATGGAGATTATGGTATAACCGCTTTTCCTTGCGGCATCGGCAATTATAACGGGGAACCTGCCATCACCTGCAATAATACCGAGCTTCATCAGATAATACCTTCATATTGTGCACCCTGGGTCATGAGATTATTACCTGCATATTCCACGCCTCGTTTCCTTGATGAACTTTACCATCCGTTCCACATCATCTGAATCAGGCACCTCTTTGAGGACGTTAATCATTGCATCTTTAAGCTGAAGCTTTGATCTGAAGAGTATGTTGTATGCCTTCTTTATCTTCTGTACACGTGCCTTATCAAATCCCTGTCTTCTAAGGCCTACAATATTTAGACCAAAGAGCTCAGCCCTGTTTCCAACTGCAGATACATATGGAGGTACATCAAGAGACACTGCAGAGCATGCGCCAACCATTGCATAGGCACCTATGCGTACGAACTGGTGTATCCCTGTCAGTCCTCCGATCAGTGCGTGGTCTTCTACCGTTACATGTCCGCCAAGGGTTGCAGCATTTGCCATTATTACATGGTTTCCAATCAGGCAGTCATGAGCTATATGGACATATGCCATTATGAAATTATCAGACCCCACAGTTGTAATGCCGCCGCCTTTTTTTGTTCCCCTGTGAAGAGTCACGTATTCGCGAATGGTGTTTCTGTCCCCAATAACTACCCTTGTCTCTTCACCCGCAAATGAAATATCCTGCGGTGGAGTACCTATTGAAGTAAACGATGAGATCTTGCATTTATTCCCTATCCTGGTCCATTTCCCGATTAATGCATGTGAGTCAATAACAGTCCCATCCCCAATCTCAACATGCTCTTCAATGATAGAGTAGGGACCGACCGTAACCCCCTCGCCCAATTCAGCCTTAGGATCTATTATCGCTGTTTCATGAATTCTATTCATTATATTTGCTCCATAATCTCATTGATTTTCACTCATTGCTTCTCATTTATCTCCCAGCACAGCCATAATCTCAGCATCGCAAGCCGTCTCTCCGTCAACCGTGGCGACTCCCTTCATCTTCCAGAAGGTTCCCTTTGATCTCAGCAGTTTAACTTCAAATCTTATCTGGTCTCCTGGTAAGACCGGTTTCCGGAACCTTGCATTATCAATCCCCGCAAAATATACCAGTTTATTTGATAAGTCCATTGTGGTCTCAGCTGATTTATATGCCAGTACGCATCCTACCTGTGCCATAGCCTCTATAACCAGTACACCTGGCATGACGGGAAAATCAGGAAAATGTCCCTGGAAAAAACCCTCATTCATTGTTACGTTCTTTATCCCCACAATACGCTTGAACAATTCGATCTCTGTTATCCTGTCTATAAGAAGAAATGGGTATCGGTGCGGGAGAATTCTGAGTATCTCCTTTATATCCATGAATTACCTCCTTTTACTCATCGCTCTAAAATCATTGCTCATTGTTTATTTATTATCTCATCCAGCCTTTTCTCAAGTTCTGCAATCTTTTTTTTCAACACTGGCAGGTCTTCAAACACAGCCATTGCCTTCAGCCAGCTGCGATGAGACATGGCCGGCATGCCTGAGACCGTTTCTCCGTCCTTTATATCCTTTGTGGCCCCGGACTGGCCTGTAATTATAACATTATTACCCACATTAATGTGGTCTGCTACTCCGGACTGACCGGCCATTATTACATAATTACCTGTTGTTGAACTCCCTGCTATTCCGGACTGAGCGGCAAACAGGCAATTTTCACCAATTGATACATTGTGGGCTACCTGAATAAGATTATCAATCTTAGAGCCTTTCCTGATTATCGTGTCTCCTGTAGTTCCCCTGTCAATAGCAGTATTGGCGCCAATCTCAACATCATCTTCAATAACGACGCCACCGATCTGTGGTATTTTATGATGTATCCCGTGGTGTGTTACATATCCAAAACCGTCACTGCCGATTACTGCTCCGCAATGTATGATAACACGGCTGCCAATCCTGCACATCTCCCTCACTGCGACATTTGAATATATTATAGAATTACTCCCTATAACAGAACCCTCTCCAATGAATGTGAATGGATATATGGTGACATTGTTCCCTATTACAGCATTATTACCAATATAGACATAAGGGAAAATGGATATATCCTCACCTAATTCTACATTGTTTCCCACAAAGGCGCTGCTGTCTACTCCTCTGGCAGAGTACGGCTTGTCGTGAAATAAGTGTAATAGCTGTGAGAACGCAAAGTAGGGGTTATCAACTTTAATGGCAGGCAGTCTGTCAAATGACATATCCTTCGGGATAACCACTGCTGAGGCCAGGGTCTTCTCAATGTCTTTCAGGTATCTGCGGTGTGCAAGAAAACTTATTTCTCCAATTTTAGCATCTCTCAGACCCGCTACACTGGATATTAATATATCACCACGCCCGTTAATCAGTTCACCGCTAATAGCGGTTGCAATCTCTTTAAGTGTTATGTCTCTTTTCCGGTTCACTCGATAATACCCTTTTTAACCCATCCCCACTCTTTCGATTTCTCTCAGGACAGGCCTGTCCCTACTTCTTGTTCTCTTTTTCATTAGTCAGTCCCTTATCAAGTTCCTTTATCACACTTTCAGTCAGATTAAGGGATGGCATTGCATAAATAATGATGTCTACATCAAGGTTTGTCAGGATCATGGAATAGCCTTCTTTTTCTCCCAGGCTTTTTGCTATCTTTCTCAATTCAATATTAAATTCGTCGAGTTTATCGGTTCTTCTCTGCTGAATTTCTTTTTGTAATTCTGAAACCTTTTTCTGATAGTCCATGAATTTTCTCTGGAACAGGTCTTCCTTTTCCTGCTTTGCCGACGGACTCAGGACGGCACCCTGCTTAGTCATCTCATCCTGAAGATTTTTGAGTTCTGATTCTTCTATATCAACGATCTTCTGCCGGCTCTGGACATATTCGTTAAGCTGGTCTTTGACCTGTTTGCCCCTTAAACTCTCATCCAGGACCTTTTGCGCGTCTATGAAGCCGACTTTCATGTCCTCAGCCATGACCGGCATAACGGTATACATCGCAAGGAAGAGACCTGTAATTACTGCATACAACATTTTGTTACTGAGCTTCATTTTATATTCTCCTTTCATTCATTAGAAATAACCTTTCAAATCCCCCCTGACCCCCCATATTAAAACAAAGTTCCTATAGAAAATTCCCAGATGCTCTGCCGCTCGCCTGGTCTCGGATCGAGGTTGTATCCCCATTCAAGGCGTAATGGGCCAATAGGTGAGAACCACCTGAAACCTCCGCCTGCGCTTGTCCTGATGTCAGACATGGTGATGGAGTCATCTTTCCCGAAACCTGAACCAGCATCATAAAACAACACCCCGTTAATTTTTGCATCTTTAACCAAGGGCACAACATATTCTAAATTAAATATAAGTTCCTTGTCAGCTCCTAAAAGATCATTAGTTACAGGGTCGATTGTGGATTTAGTTGTGGCCTTGCCATAATCAAAACCCCTCACTGAATATATGCCCCCGACATAGAACTTTTCATTGGCAGGAAGGTCTACTCCCCTGAATCCTCTTCCTTCTCCATATCTGCCATGGAACATTATTGCTGTGTCGAGGGGCATAGGATAATACCACGTTGTGTCAAGGATATACTTCACAAAGATATTGCTGCCGCCGAAGATTTTGTCTGCATATTCTATAGATATGTTATTCTTATTGCCGGAACGCGGGTCCCAGTAGTTGTCCCTCGTATCCCTTGTAGCTGAAGTTGTGATGCTTCCGGTAGTCGTCGTGCCATCATTAATACCGGATGGCGGGGTACCGCTTACTGTAATATTCTGTATTCCGTATGTTATGCCTCCGCTCCAGTATTCTCCGAAAGAGCGGCCGACTCCTATGTTACCGCCCCTGCTGTTAACGTCATATGAATCGTATGTGTTGACTGTATCAAACAGATTGGTCGTGACGGAAGTAGGTGTGTCCATAAACCACGGTTCCCTGAATGTGATATTATAGCTTGTCCTGAGTTCTCCAAACTCCCCTTTGGCTTTAAGGAGTTCACCCTTTCCAAAGAGGTTGCCTTCGGTCACATCCAGCATCCCAACCAGTCCATATACTGAACTGTAACCGCCTCCCACGCTGAATGCCCCGGTTGGTTTTTCCTTGACCCTCACATTAAGGTCAACCATATCCTTACTGACCGTATCAGGCACAATCTCAACATTCTCAAAGAAGTTCAGGTTGTTTATACGCTGAAAACTCCTTCTGAGCGCACTTGTATTAAGATAGTCCTGCTCACTCAATCTTAATTCCCGCCGTATTACCTTGTCCCTTGTCTTTTCGTTGCCGCTTATATTAATCTTCCTGACCTTTATTTTCTCTCCCTTGTCTATATTGAAGGTTATATCAATCTCATGAGAATGATCATCCGGCCTGATGTCAGGTGACACGTTCGCAAAGGCATACCCCTTTTCACCATACATGTCAGTTATCATTCCCATATCTTCACGCAAAGTCTTCCTGCTGAAGATCATACCCTTTCGAAGGCTGGTCCTGGATTCTATATTATCCCTTGTAAAGATGTCATTACCCTTAAAATCAATCCCCCTGATTCGGAATTGTTCTCCCTCTGTGACATCGAAGGTGATTCTCATCCATTTTCCGCCTTCAATTACCTCTATTTCCGGCCCGCTTACCTGCGCCTGTACATAACCCCGGTCCAGATAGTAGTCACGTATCCTGTCTACATCATTCTGGGCCTCAACCTCTTTGAAGATACCTGTGTCTGTAATCCATGATGTCAGCAGATTGTATTTTTTTGTGTTTATGACTTTTATGAGGCTTGATTCGGATATCTTTGCAGCTCCGGCAACACGAACTTCTTTAATCTTTATCTTTCTGCCCTCTTTAATATAGTATGTGACTGAAACAGTATCCTCTGATATCTTGTTAACAACAGGTATTATTGTCGCTTCATAGTAGCCATCTTCCCGGTATAGCTCTCTCAGTCGCTCAACATTTTCTTTTACCTGTTTTTGACTTACAGGGACCCCAGTAATAAAGGAAGCCTTTTCCTTCAGCCTTTCAGTAGTTATTTTATCATTGCCTTCATATTTTACATCCTTAAGTATTGGTCTTTCTTTTACATGATATATCAATTTGATGCCATCTTCAGATGCCTCGGTCTCCACCCTTATATCATCAAAGTAGTCTGTGTCGTAGAGTACTTTGATATCTTCCCGTACCGAATCCGCAGAATAAATGTCACCGGCCTTTTCTCTAATCTTTGAAAGGATAGTTGAAGTCTCTATTCGCCTGTTGCCACTTATCTCAATCTGATTTATATGTGATTCAACCTCTGCATGACACAGTGTGGGAAAGAGGAAACATGTCGAAATAAAGCATATAAGTACGATTAAGAAAGTGTTAAGACGGTAGATCATATTATTAAATACCTTTCAAGAAACGAAAAATAATAGCATTTCTATGACGAATGTGCAAAGAATATATGAGGGGGCGAAGAACAGCGACTATTTTATGATGACCAGGCACGAAAATGCATCACAAGGAATCATGAAAATTAAGTCAGGGTGTATTTTGAAGTTGTAGAATTTGGTGGGCTCTCGCAGAATTGAACTGCGGACACGAGGCTTTTCAGGCCTCTGCTCTACCGACTGAGCTAAGAGCCCACGGACTTTACGCTGAAAATGGACCATCTGCGGCGTCAGAACAGAATATATGAGTTTCAATGTACCGTAAGGTACGCCTCAACTCATATATTCTGTTCTTCCTTGCATATGACCTGTTTTGAGCATAAAGTCAATGCTATTATGTCCTGTCTTGGCCTTCCTTGCACCTGACCCATTTTGAGCGTATATTCAGCGATATAAGCTGAATTGATTGAATTTATTCACGGTTTTTCTATTGACTGTCTCCGAGTCTGACGTGAATCTTCTTAAGAAACGATTTGTCGAAGCTGCTCAGATCTTCATCGGCCTCTGTTGATGCATCACTGTCTGATGCTGTTATCATTGTAATTGAGGCTACTATCATGTCAACAGGATAGCCTTCCTGTTCCATCATTGCCAGAGTATTCCTTATCTCATCGTTATCGTTAACAACCTCACCTATTGTATCAGCGAGCGACCTCATTAGTTCTCTGAGCCTTTCATCTGATCTGTCCATTATGTACGTCATATTAAATGAACAACCCGTTTATTGTCAAGCCCTTGATCATACAGTTTTGCCTATCCTGCAAAGATCTTCTTTATAACATCTTCAATTTCAACGTCCTCCACAGACAGGTCGTCTACAGGCAGGTCATTAAGTATCCTTGAAGTGGCCAATGCGATTGTGTTCCGTTCTGTCTTCAATACTGCATTCAGCCTGTCTCTCTCCAGTACCTCTCCATATTTTTCGAGGACACTTTCTGCAAACTCTGAGGAGAAGCGCAGTCTTATTATCTTGTGGTCTGCATATGTTGTCATCAGGTCTTTAACAGAACCGTCATATATTATAGCTCCATGATTAATGACTATAACCCTTTTACACAGCCTCTCTACATCCCTCATATAATGGCTCGTCAGCAGGACCGTTGTTTTCTTAAGACTGTTATATTCTTCAATATAATTTATAATCTTGTCCTGAGAAATTATATCAAGACCTATAGAAGGTTCATCGAGAAACAGTACTTTAGGGGAGTGGAGGAGGGCTGCAACAAGCTCGCACTTCATCCTCTGGCCCATGGACAGTTTTCTTACCGGTACATCCAGCAGGTCTTTGATGTCAAACATCTCTGTCAGCTCCGAAAGATTTCGGTTGTATGTCGTCTGGTCAACCTCGTAGATTTCCCTGTTCAGTGTGAATGACTCCTGTGCAGGCAGGTCCCACCAGAGCTGGTTTTTCTGACCCATCACAATAGAGAATTGTTTCTGATAAGACGGCTCCCTTTTCCAGGGTATATGACCGAGGACTGAGGCGTTTCCGCCCGACGGGTAGAGTATGCCCGATAGTATTTTGAGTGTAGTTGTCTTGCCGGCGCCATTAGGGCCTAAGAATCCTACAAGCTCTCCTTCAGCGATTTCAAAAGATATTCCTTTCAAAGCCTCATTATAGAGCTTTTCCCTCCAGAAAAGACTCTTGAGGGAGCCTGTCAGGCCAGGCTCTTTTTTGAAATAGTCGTAGGACTTGCGGAGCTCTTTAACATATATTGAATTTGGCATTTTACCCGCTGGCTGAAGAATAATGTTCGATGCTCATCTTCCACACAAACAATCCCGTACATAGGAACGATATCCCTATGACAAGCGACAGGATTGCGAAATTGAATCCTAAACGCCCTGTCAGCACCGATGCCGGCACTGTAGCGATGATTCCTATCGGTACAATGAAAGTGAATATCACCTTGCCTATCCCCCGGTAGATGTCTCCCGGATATCTCGAAGTCTCCATGAAAAAATAGACAACTGTATTTAACTCCTGTGACTTCACTACCCAGAATACAATGCTGTTAATAATCAGGCTGAATCCGTAATATATCATTAGTGAGTTTAACAGGAACATTATATAAAGCGGGAAGACTACCCAGCTCCAGTTGTCAATATGAACGAACCCGAATATAACAAGGGCAATCCCCATCATCCCTTCACCAAAGCTTTCTGAAATGGAGAGATGCCTCATGCCCAGATGGATGCCCGATGCAATCGGTCTTACCATAAACATATCAAAGGTGCCTGTACGTATGTGGTTTCCCAACTCTAAAAATCCGCGTCTGAAGGTTAGATACGCCATCTCCCTCACAATCCCGACGGTTCCAATCAGTATTACAGACTGATTAAAAGTCCATCCGGCAATTGTGTTTACATGACCATAAATTACCTTGAAAAGGACGAGACTCACGCAAACGAACCCTATGTCCATAATGACCAGTGTCAGGAAGTTGGACCTGTAGATCATGTCTTCCTTGAGACACTGGTAGAAGAAAGCCTTATAAAGCCGCATGTAACGGGTTAATACCCTTATCATTCAAGCACCCACTGCCTCATATCTCTTTATTCCCCTGATCAGAAGGATACGGGAGAGGCCTAAGAATAGTATAATCCAGACTATCAATATTGCGAAAGAGGGGAGTGGATTCACAATCTTTCCAAGGTATATGCTGATAGGAAAGTATACGAGATATCTGAAGGGAAGGAAATCTGCAATCTTAGTAAGGAGTGGCGGGAACAGGTCAAGCGGAAGCATTGCCCCTGCAAAAAAGAGTATCATGGTCTGGAGCATGTATTTAAATGTCCGCACTTGTGTCAGCCAGAAGGTGATCATGCCGATGCAAAAGTCCATCTCAAATGCAAGGATTATCCCAAGGATTATTGAGATCAGAAAGTAGATAAGGGAGCTAAGGTGAGGAGGTAAAGAGACGTAATCGCTGACAAAAAAAGAGACTATGCCTGCCGTGATGATGATGAAAACTGACTCAAGCATCTTGCCTGATATGTTTATAGTGAACCAGTACATATAGTAATCAAGCGGTTTTGTGAGAAAGTTTGAAAAGTTTCCCGTCTTTATATTATCTATGACATCCCAGCTTACATAAGAGAAGATGATAGAGTTGATCATAAGCTGAAGGATATAATAAGTTGTGAGCTGGGATAGTGTATAGTTTCCTACCGACTGGCCTTCGCTGTATATGGCGGACCAAAGGTATAGGAGCACGCCTATATAGATGGAGTATCCGCCTATATAGACCACAAGTGAAAACCTGTACTGGAGTGAGTTCTGCCAGTTTATATGGAAAAGAGAAAAATATTTATTCATAGCTGCTTTAGCGCCAGACCTGCCGCTCCCACTATGCCGGCTGTATCTATTAGTTTACCTCGAACTATTTTGGTCCTCTCTGCAAGTACTTTGAAGGCCCGTTTTTTTATTTCCTTCCTTGCCGAGGGCATAAAAAGATCCCATGCTCCTGCAACGGCCCCGGCCAGGACAATCATCTCAGGGTTGATAATATTGATGAGATTGGCCATGGCAATGCCGAGATATTTCCCTGCCTCTGCCAGTATATCCACAGATAGCCTGTCACCCTTTAAAGCTGATTCATAGATCATCTTTGCCGTGATACTGCTGTTGTCACCGTATGATAGTTTTTTAAGAACAGACCTTTTCCCATTGTTTAGAGATGTCACAGCACTCCGTACCATGCCTGTAGCAGATGAGTATGTTTCAAGGCAACCGTTGTTTCCGCAATTGCAGTGCGGTCCATCCGGGTTTACAGTCATGTGTCCTATTTCACCTGACATTCCGTCGGCGCCATGCCATATCTCACCGTTAAGAATAATTCCTCCTCCTATACCTGTTCCCATGGTAAGACAGACCAGGCTATTGACCTTACGTCCAGCCCCCTTCCATTTTTCACCATATGCTGCTGCATTGGCATCGTTATCGAGCACAACCGGCAGATTAGACTCTCTTTCAAGAATGGCCCTTAGCCGCACATCTTTCCAATCTTTAAAATTGGGTGAGGTCAAAACAACCCCTCTTTTCAGATCAATTATACCTGGAGAGCCTATACCTATGGCCATTACCTTTTTGCCGCGTCCCTCTTCAATCTGTATAAGTTCTTTAATGTTAGCAGCGATAGAGGAGATGACATGTTTTTTGTCACGTCTTGAGGAGATGGATACCCTCCTTGAATGCCGTAGTCTGCCGCTCCTCATGACGGTTGACAGACGAATAGCAGAGCCGCCCAGATCTATACCTATTACAATATCGTTGTTTAGTTTCACTTGGAAATAACCCATCCCCTTATTTAATTTTATTCCTGTTTCTGATATATTGACAGTACAAAACATATGGAGGATGAATGAACACCCTAAACAGTATACTTAATTTAATAACTTTATTATACGGTGCAGTCCTGATCGTAGCTGCCTTTAAAAGCAACAGGATTACTGAGACCTTCCGACTCGATACTTTTTTTACGCCCCGTCCGACGCCAGCCACAAGAATGATAAATCTGCCTGCCGGACTGCTTGCCATAGGATACACCTTATATACAATGCTTAAATAAAACGTTATCAATCATATCAGAGTAAGCTATTTATCGTCAAAGATTATCTAATGCCTATACTTTTGTAAAATAAATTCTACATTATCATAATAAATTATATTACATCATAATCATAAGTTGAGTGATTGTTCCAGCCGTCTATCTCCTATATATTTATAAAAAGGCGATAACTTACCTGACAAGGCCTTGTTGTGGGGGGGTAAATTTGGACGATATGATTGATTTAACTGCGTTAAGAATAGAAGACATTGTTAGTCAGCATGGAAGTATCTCACTTTCAAGGCTTGAATATTCTATTGATGCCTCCTACAATCTTATTTTTTTAGCAGTTGAAAGGCTCGTGGCAAAAGGGAATATCAGGCTGAATAAAGTCTCTGGGGATTACATTATCTCGCTGCCTGCGAATAAACCGGGAACAGGGAGTCATTTTTCTTTGGAAAATCAACAAGGAGGAAGACGAGACATTACCGATGAGTAATCAAGCAATGGTCAAATATATATGGATAACGCAGGCTCCGATGTTATTTTCGCAAACCCTTCCATCCGTCACATTTCCTTAAATTGAAACATCCCTTGTTAATGCATTTGCTTGACAGTATAAGGGTCATTTCCTTATAATCCATCTATGAAATTTCAGGACGTTATTCTTTCACTTCAAAGGTTTTGGGCCGACAGGGGCTGTGTTATCAGACAGCCTTATGATATTGAAGTTGGGGCTGGAACATTTAATCCCGCTACATTTTTCAGGGTGTTGGGGCCTGATCCCTGGAGGGTCGCATATGTTGAGCCGTCGAGGAGGCCGACTGACGGCCGGTATGGTGAGAACCCCAACCGCCTCCAGCACTATTACCAGTTTCAGGTTATCCTGAAGCCCGTTCCGGATGATATTCAGGATATCTATTTACAGAGTCTTGCTTCTCTTGGGCTTAAAAAAGATGAGCATGACTTCCGTTTTGTTGAAGACGATTGGGAATCGCCGACACTCGGGGCATGGGGACTTGGGTGGGAGGTCTGGCTTGACGGGATGGAAATTACCCAATTTACCTACTTTCAGGAAGTTGGAGGGATCGAGCTGGAGCCGGTCTCTGTTGAGATTACATATGGTCTCGAGCGAATAGCCATGTATCTTCAGGGCGTGGACAATGTATTCGATCTCGTCTGGACAGATGGAATGTCGTATGGAGATATCCATCACAGGACAGAGGTGGAGTTTTCCAGGTATAATTTTGAAGAGGCAGACATAGAGATGTTGTTCACGTTATTTAAGATGTATGAGAGTGAATCATCATCTCTTAT